>JAUWAD010000004.1 GCA_030602225.1 Bacillota bacterium
GCTATCTCCTTTGAAGTTAGGTTCTTTGTCCCTTTGAATAGCATATGCTCTATAAAATGAGAGATTCCATTATTATCCCTACTCTCATAATAGGAACCTGTTTTTACAATAATACCTATTGTTGCAGATTTTAAATAATCGATGGGATGCATTATTACCCTTATCCCATTTTTCAGTTCTTTTTCTATAATCATTTTTTCCTCCAAATCAAATCTTCACTATCTATTCTACCAGTAATATTAGGAGATTTAAACAAAAAAATAAACATGAACCCTAGTAGGTCCATGTTTGGAATACTATTATTCTTCTGTCTTTTCCTCTTCTTTTGGTTCATCCTTTAGAAGTACTTTTCTAGATAGATTTATTCTTCCTTGGGGATCAATTTCCATTACTTTAACTAGAATCTCATCTCCAACCTTTACAACATCCTCAACCTTGTTAACTCTTTCCTTAGCAAGTTGAGATATGTGTACCAGTCCCTCTTTGCCATTAAGAACCTCTACAAAAGCACCGAAGTTCATAATCTTAGTTACTTTACCCAGGTATATTTCCCCTGCCTCAACTTCTTTGACGATATTCATAATCATTTCTATAGCTCTTTTGCTTCCTTCTCCATCGTTGGAAACTATTGCAACTCTACCATCATCTTCAATGTCTATTTTAACTCCAGTTTCATCAATTATTTTATTGATAATTTTTCCACCAGGTCCAATAATATCTCTTATCTTATCTGGATTAATCTGAAGTGTATGAATTCTTGGAGCATATGGTGAAAGATCATCCCTATGAACTGAAATTGTCTCCTCCATTTTACTTAGTATATGAAGTCTTCCTATTCTAGCTCTTTCCAAAGCTTCCTTTAGTATAGGTTCATCAATTCCGGATATCTTTATATCCATTTGAATTGCAGTGATACCATCCTTTGTTCCAGCTACTTTAAAATCCATATCTCCAAGGTGGTCTTCCAATCCTTGAATATCAGAAAGAATAGCTACATTCTCGTTATGCTTAATAAGTCCCATTGCAATACCAGCCACGGGTGCCTTTATAGGAACACCTGCATCCAATAGTGCTAGAGTACTACCACATACACTTGCCTGGGATGTTGATCCATTAGAGCTTAAAACTTCAGAAACTAGTCTTAATGTATAAGGGAAGTCCTGCTCGGAAGGTAATACTGGCTCAAGTGCTCTTTCAGCCAGAGCTCCATGGCCAATCTCTCTTCTCCCTGGGCCTCTCATAGGTCTAGTCTCTCCAACGGAATAAGCTGGGAAGTTATAATGATGCATGTATCTCTTTGATTCCTCTTCTCCCAGACCATCTATTATCTGAACATCTCCTGCAGCTCCAAGAGTTGCAATGGTTAATACCTGAGTTTGTCCCCTGTTGAATAATCCAGAGCCGTGTGCTCTTGGTAATAAACCAACTTCAGAGCTTATGTTTCTTATTTCATCTAATTTTCTATTATCAGGTCTGATTCCTTCTTCGGTGATAAGTCTTCTTACTTCTTCCTTCATTATGGAATCGAGAACCTCTTTAATGTCTTTTGCAAAGTCAGGGAACTCTTCACTCAAAGCATTTATGGTTTCTTCTTTGACAAGATCAACCTTTTGGTCTCTTTCAGCTTTATCAACTGTATTAAGTGCTTGTGAAAGTTTTTCAGTTGCTAGAGTTCTTACTCGTTCTTCAACTTCTTTATCTGGCATAAAGACTAGATAATCTACTTTTTCTTTCCCGCAATCCTGTACGATTTCTTCAATAAATGAACAAATTTTCTTTATTTCATCATGACCAGTTAAGATAGCATTTAACATAACCTCTTCAGATACGAAGTTAGCACCAGCCTCAACCATCATTACAGCATCCTTAGTTCCTGCAACAACTAGATTAAGATCAGAGATTTCTCTTTCTTCACTGTTGGGATTTATGATGAACTTGCCATCTATTAATCCTACTTGCACAGAGCCAGTTGGACCCATAAAAGGTATATCAGAGATTGACAATGCGATTGAAGAACCAATCATTGCTGTGATCTCTGGACTATTATCCTGATCAACACTCATTACTGTAGCAACTACTTGAACATCATTTCTATATCCATCGGGAAATAGTGGTCTAATTGGTCGATCAATTAAACGAGAAGTTAATATTGCCTTCTCACTTGGTCTTCCTTCTCTTTTTATAAATCCCCCTGGGATTTTTCCAACTGCATATAGCTTTTCTTCATAATCACAGCTAAGTGGGAAGAAATCTATTCCTTCTCTTGGTTTCTTTGATTGTGTAGCAGTTACCATGGTAACTGTATCTCCGTATTGAACCATACAAGCTCCACTTGCTTGTTCAGCGAATTTTCCAACTGTTACTATAAGATCTCTACCTGCCAGATTATAATGGAATTTCTTTTCCATAAAATACCTCCTTCAATTTGTACTACTCTTATTCTTATTATATTCTATATTTATTTCATATTAAACAAAATTTAGCTAAACATAAACTAATAGAGCGGGAAATCCCGCTCTAATTAACCTCTAATGCCTAGTTTTTCAATTAAAGAACGATATCTTTCAATATCCTTATTCTGTAGGTATCTTAACAAATTCCTTCTTTGACCAACCATTTTTAGAAGTCCTCTTCTTGAATGATGATCCTTTTTATGGCTTTGTAAGTGTTCGTTTACAGAATTAATTCTGTGAGTCAATAATGCAACTTGAACTTCTGGTGAACCAGTATCTCCTACATGAGTTTTGTACTGATCAATAATTTGATCTTTTTCTACTTTACTTAACATTTCTGCACCTCCGTGATTTTTCATATCCACCATTGACTTAGCATTCGCTGAGGAACGATAAGCAAAGTCAAGGTATCTCTAACATTTAAATTCTACCATATATAACTACCTTTGTAAATCAGATTTTTCTCTAACATAGGAAATATCTTCCTTCATTCTGGCAATTAAATCTTCCACATTATTAAATTTAATTTCTGCCCTGATAAACTCTTTAAAGAATATTTCTATATTTTCACCATATATACTATTATCATAGTCTATGATGTGATTTTCTATTTTAAGGTCATACTCATCAAATGTTGGATTATAACCTATGTTTGTAGCACTATCATAAAATTCATCTAGTACTTTTGTGTATGTTCTATATATGCCTCTTTTGGGAAGGGCGTAATCCCCCTTTGGATAAATATTAGCCGTTGGTACCCCAAGTTTTTTACCCAGACCTTTTCCATTTACAACTTGTCCCATTATTGAGTAATCCCTACCTAGAAGCATATTAGCTTCCTCTATTTTTCCATCGGAAAGAAGGTTTCTTATGGTTGTGCTACTAACCACTTCTCCCTTATAATAAACATGATCTGCTATTACCAGTTCTACATTATTCTCAAGGCATAACTTCCTAAGCATCTCAACGTTTCCAGATGCTTTATAGCCGAATTTATAATCAGGACCAACTACTATGACCTTTGATTTTAATTTCTCAAGTAAAATTTTATTGAAAAAGTCATTTGGACTTAATGTCATTACTCCTTCATCAAATTTCATAGTATACAGTATCTCTATACCTAAACTTGATAATATTTGATTTTTTTGTTCATTGTTATTTATCAATCTTGGACCATTGCCAAAAACAATTGATTTTGTATGATTTTCAAAAACAAGCATGGAGGCTTTTAGATTGTATTCATTGGCCTTATTCTTTACAATATTAATCAATTCCTGATGACCTATATGAACACCATCAAAATTACCAAGAGCTATGGCACTGTCAAATTTGACTTCTTGATCTTCTATATGAATTATTTCCATTAACTTCACCCATTAAATACCTTTTCCATTTTTAAAATTACTTTATCATTATCAGTGTATACCTTGCCTATTCCTAAAAATACTCCACCTACATAAACCCTAATGGGATTGTTATAGACTAAGTTATCTACATTGTCTATTTCTAGTTTCACTCCATTGGATAATGGCTTGAAAAAAGAAGAATCCAATTGCATTTCTGGTAGATGGGTTAATGCTGAATCCAGTGGTAGTATTATTCTTACTAGTTCATCCTTAGTCATGGATTTTAGGGTCTCCATTCCTAAGGCACTATTCACATCATAATCAGCAACCCTACTTCTTAGAAGATAGGACATATGACCATAGGTTCCCAGATCTTCTCCTATATCGTTGCAAAGGGTCCTCACATATGTCCCTTTTGAACACAATACCTTGAAGATGACCCTTTTATTATCGATGATATTTATAATTTCTAATTTTTTTATAGTTATTTTGTTCTTTTTTCTCTGAACTTCAATACCTTTTCTTGCCAGGTCATATAGTTTTTTGCCATTTATTTTCTTTGCAGAAAACATAGGTGGTGTCTGCTCAATATCCCCTATATAGCCTTCAAAACAAGAAATTATTTCATCTTTTGATACTTTCTTAAGGCTTGTTTCAATGACTTTTCCAGTACTATCCTGTGTATCAGTTTTAACACCAAGTGTCATTTCAGCAATATATTCCTTGTCCACATTGGAAAGGTAATCTGAAACTTTTGTTCCTTTTCCTATGCAAATGGGTAGTACTCCAGTTGCCATAGGATCAAGTGTTCCTGTATGGCCAACCTTCTTCATTCCTAAAAGTCTCCTGAATAAATATACTGCATCGTGGGAAGTCATACCTTCTGGTTTGAAAAAATTAATAATTCCTTCCACAATATCACTACCTAATCCATATATTTTTTTGCCTCCATCAAGACCAATTCTTCAGCCTTGATTATTGTATCCTTAATTGTACATCCTGAGGCTCTAGTGTGGCCACCTCCGCCAAAAGCGCTGCAAATCATATTAGCATCCACATTTGACTTAGTTCTTAGACTTACTTTGATTTCATGTTCAGACAATTCCTTAAGTAAAAAAGCAGCTTCCACAGAGTCAGTATCTCTTAGAAACTCAACTATTCCTTCAGTATCTTCCATCTTTGCATTTGTCTTTCTTAACATTTTTTGAGTAACTTTTACAATGGCAATGGAAGAGTTGTTATAAAAATTAACATTTGATATGGCTTCAATAAACAACTTAGTTCTATCCAAGCTTCTGGATTGATATAGTTTTTTATTTAACTTATATGCATCAATGGAATAATCATAAAGATCTGCTATTACCTCATGTGTCTTACTTGAAACATTCTCATAGGAAAATCTACCTGTATCAGATGATATGGCTACATATAAATTTTCAGCTATATCCTTATCCATGGGAAGAGTTAGACCTTTAATAATATCATAAATCAACTCTCCAGTTGATGATACACTATTATCAACAAAATTCAAATCACCAAAAATGGTATTGCTTATATGATGGTCAATATTAACCACCTTCGTTGACAAATCAAATAAGTTCTGATTTAGTCCAAGCCTATTTTTATCACTGCAATCAAGGACAAATAGCAAGTCCAGTGTTTTCCCATCAAAAGTTTTTAACTCTTCTATTCCATTTAAAAATATATAGTCATTTGGAATAAAATCTGCCTTTATCATATAAACTTCTTTATCCAATGACTTAAGAGATAATCCCAGTCCAAGTAATGAACCAAGATTATCTCCATCTGGATTTATATGGGATACTACACCAATGTTTTTGCTAGCTTGAATTAATTCTTTTAATTCTATTAAATTATTTTTGCTCATCATCGTCTTCATCATCCTTAGGAATATCTTTGTTAACTTCCTTTATCAAATTAGACATATATATACCTTGTTCTATACTTTCATCTAGATAGAATATCGGCTCAGGAACATGTCTTAATTGAATTCTCCTGCCAATTTCCTTTCTGATAAATCCCTTTGCATTTTCCAATCCCTTAATAGTGTTCTCTTTTTCTTCATCATTACCTAGTACAGAAATATATATTTTGGCAAACCTTAGGTCTTTAGTTACATTTACTCTGTTTACACTGGGTAATCCACTAATTCTGGGATCCTTAATTTCACTGAATAGTAAATCGGATACTACCTTTCTTACTTCTTCAGAGATGCGGTTAATTCTTTTTTCATTCATTTGTTACACCTCTAATCGTTTTTAACTTCTTTTAATAAATAAGCCTCAAGATTGTCTCCTTCTTTAATATCATTAAAGTTTTCAAGACCTAAACCAGCTTCAAAACCAGTTAGTACCTCTCTAGCATCATCCTTGAATCTCTTAAGTGAAGATACACTTCCATCAAAGATTACAACATCATCCCTTAATAATCTTATTGAAGCATTTCGGGCTATCTTTCCACTTACAACATATATTCCTGCAATTGTATTTCCATTTGGTAGTCTGAAAGTCGCTCTAACCTGGGCTCTTCCCAAAACTTCCTCAACAATCTTAGGAGCATGCATACCCTTTACAGCAGCTTGAATATCTTCTATTGCTTCGTAAATTACTCTATATGTTCTAACATCTACTTCCTCTTTCTTGGCAACTTCAATTGCATTTAAGTTTGGTCTAACGTTAAATCCAATTACTATTGCATTAGAAGCTGAAGCTAGCATAATATCGGTTTCAGTTATTCCACCTACACCACCATGAATAAGATTAACCTTAACTTCTTCAGTATCCAGTTTTCTTAGTGATTGGCTTAAAGCTTCAATGGAACCTCTAACATCACCCTTAACAATAAGATTAAGATCCTTTACTTCTCCAAGCTTAATTTTCTCGAAAAGATCATCCAAAGATACCTTGGAAGACTGCTTCATTTGTTCTTCTCTGATCTGATTTCTTTTAGCATCAGCAATATTTCTAGCTGCTTTTTCATTTTCAACAGCATATAATAGCTCACCAGCATTTGGAACCTCTGAAAGACCAAGAATCATCACAGGAATTGAAGGAGTAGCTTTTTTAACCTTTCTACCCTTATCATCCAGCATTGCTCTAATTCTACCACTGGCTACACCTGAAACTACCATATCGCCAACATTTAGTGTTCCCTTTTGCACAAGTACAGTAGCTAAAGGTCCTTTACCCTTATCAAGCTGAGCCTCAATTATTGTTCCAATGGCCCTTCTATTGGGGTTAGCTTTTAATTCTTGCATTTCAGCTACTAGAAGAATCATTTCCAAAAGATCTTCTATTCCAATTCTTGCCTTTGCAGAAACTGGAGCAATAATGGTATCTCCTCCCCAATCTTCTGCCAATAAACCATTGTCAGCTAACTCTTGTTTCACTCTATCTAGATTAGAATCAGGTTTATCAATCTTGTTTATGGCTACAATTATTGGGACTCCAGCTGCCTTGGCATGGGATATGGCCTCTATTGTTTGAGGCATAACTCCATCATCAGCTGCAACAACCAATATTGCTATATCAGTAACCTTTGCTCCTCTAGCTCTCATGGATGTGAATGCTTCGTGACCAGGAGTATCTAGGAACACTATCTTTTTATTATTGATATTAACTGCATAAGCACCTATGTGTTGAGTAATTCCTCCAGCTTCCTTATCAATAACATTTGTGTGTCTAATTGCATCAAGTAATGAAGTTTTACCATGGTCGACATGACCCATAACAGTAACAACTGGTGGTCTTGCTACTAGATCCTTTGGATCATCCTCGAAATCCAATAAGTCATCTTCTTCAACCTCTACTTCAGGCACACTTGCTATAATGTCATATCCAAAATCATCTGCAATTATGGCTGCAATTTCACTATCAATTGCTTGATTCTGATTAACCATAACTCCCAAACCTATTAACTTAGTTATAATCTGGGATGCATTAACTCCCATTTTTTCACCAAGCTCTTTAACTATAATTTCACTTTCTATTTCAATCGTTTTTCTAGTAATATCAGCTACCTCTTCTTCTATTGGTTTTTCTGTTACTTGTTCTGTCTTTTTATTTTTGTTCTTCTTTGGCTTTTTTCTGATTTTCTCTTCTTCCAAATCTATATCCACAATTTCAACTTCGGCATCAACTTCTTCTTTATTCTTATCCTCAGTAAGGAGCTCTTTAATAAGTTCTGCCTCTTCTTCTTCTATGGAACTCATGTGACTAGCGATTTTTAAATCCAAACCTTCTATGGCTTCCATAAACTCTTTACTGGTCATGTTAAGTTCTTTTGCCAATTCATATACTCTAACTTTTGTCATACACGACACCTCCCATTTGTTTAAGGTGATCCTTATTCCTTTATGACTTCTTTCAATTTTTCATAAACTTCCTTGGTAATCTCAGTTTCTAAATTCCTTGAAAACTTCTTGCCTTTGAAAGCATCTTCAAAGCACTTAATAGTGGGGCATATATATGCACCTCTACCATTTGCTTTTCCAGTCAAGTCAACGAACACTTCGTTCTCCTTGTTTTTTACTACCCTGATCAATTCTTTTTTTGGTTTCATTTCATTACATGCGATACATCTTCTAAGAGGGATCTTCTTTTGTTTCATTTACTTCTCCTCCTTGAAGGGCTTTATATTGACTTTCAGATTTGATATCAATCTTCCAGTTGGTTAATTTAGCTGCCAATCTAGCATTTTGTCCTTCCTTACCTATTGCTAATGATAATTGATAATCAGGCACCACAACCAGAGCGGATTTTTCCTTCTCATTGGCAATTACCTTAACTACCTTGGATGGACTTAAGCTATTTGCAATAAACTCTTCCACATTCTTGCTCCAGATCACTATATCAATTTTCTCACCATTAAGTTCGTCAACTATTGCTTTAACTCTGGCACCTTTAAATCCAACACATGCACCAAGCGGATCAACTTCTTCATTTCTTGAGAATACAGCAAGTTTTGTTCTTGAACCTGCTTCCCTTGATACAGAGAAGATTTCAACTATACCTTCGTTAATTTCAGGAACCTCCAGCTCAAAAAGTCTTTTGACTAGGCCTGTATGTGCTCTGGAAAGGACAATCTGTGGTCCTTTAGTGGTCTTCTTTACTTCCAGAATAAGTAATTTCAATCTATCTCCCTGATTATACTCTTCACCTTCTATTTGCTCAGCAGGAGGAAGAATACCCTCAGTCTTACCTAGATCAATGTATACATTGTTCTTTGCAATTCTTTGGATTTGACCTGTTATAATCTCGTTTTCACGGGTTATAAACTCATCGAAAATTACATCTCTTTCTGCATCCTTTATCCTCTGGATTACAACTTGCTTTGCTGTTTGTGCAGCAATTCTACCAAAGTCCCTAGGAGTTATCTCTACCTTTACCACATCACCTATCTGATAGCTTGAATCCTTTTGCTTTGCATCATCAAGGGATATTTGAAGTAATTCATCTTCTACTTGTCCTTCTTCCACTACATCCTTTATTGCGAATACCCTTACCGCTCCAGTGTCTCTGTTCATTTCCACTAGAACATTTTGGGAAGAACCGAAATTCTTTTTATAACTAGATATTAAGGCAGACTCCAGTGCATCAAATATTACATCCTTGGTTATGCCTTTTTCCTTTTCAATTTCCTCCAGGGCGTTGATGAAATCAACATTCATCTTAATACTCCTCCTTAAAATTTAATCGTTAATCTCATAAGAGATATAGTATCCCTGGGAATTTCCAGAGTTCCACTTACCATTTCCAATATTACCTTCTCATCATCGTATGATTGTAACAATCCTTCATGTTTCTTTGAACCATTAACCAACTGATATAAATTAACTTCTATTTCCTTACCTAGATTTCTCTTTAAATCCTTATCTGTTTTTATAGGTCTATCAAGTCCAGGAGATGAGACTTCCAAATAATATGCCTTATCAATTATATCAACTTCATCTAATTTTTCACTTAGAAGCTCACTGGCTGCTTGACAATCATCCAGGTTTACTCCTCCATCCTTATGGATATAGACCCTTAGAAAGTAGTCTCCATATTCCTTAACATATTCAACATCAACAAGTTCGTAGTTAAGACTATCAGTTACTTCTAAGCATAACGCTTCTAATCTACTTATCATATCTTTTTTACTCATAATACACCTCCATCTCAGTACTCCTTGACACAAATGAAGAGTGGGAAAACCCACTCTTGCAGAAAGTCACTATAATTGTCTTATTTATTATAACATAGAAAATGAGTAAAATCAAATGTTAAATAAGCTGATTTGATTGCTTTGAGGTAGTTTTTCAAGACAACCATGATTTTGAAGGGCATCAATAACTGGCCTTGTTGCCTTCCCTCTTTTTATAAGGTCCTCAATGGACATAAATTCAGAAATACGCCTTTCTTCAACAATCTTTTTAGCTGCATTCTCTCCTACTCCATCAAGTGCTTTTAGTGGTGGTAAAATTCCTTTATCAGTTATTATAAACCTCTCAGCATCTGAATTATATAGATCAACTTTCTTAAACTTGAAACCTCTTGCATACATTTCCAGTGCCACCTCAAGAACTGTTAACTGGTTCTTCTCCTTGGCTGATGCTCCATTACCCTTTGCTTCCAGTTCAGCAATCTTTTCCTTAATCACTGCCATTCCCTTAAGTATTAGCTCCGCATCGAAATCCGTTGCTTTTGTAGTAAAGTAGGTGGCATAGAATGCCTCAGGATGATGGACCTTAAAATATGCTATTCTAAAGCTCATGGTCACATATGCTGCAGCATGGGCCTTGGGAAACATATATTCAATCTTATTACAGGATTCTATATACCATTCGGGAATATTAAGAGATCTCATATCCCTTTCATCATCTTCAGATAATCCCTTTCCTTTTCTTACATTTTCCATAATAAAGAATGATCTCTTCTTCTCCATTCCAGCATTTATAAGAGAAAGCATGATATCCTCTCTGGTTGAAATAACTTTCGATAAGGGAGCAACGTCATTTTTTACAAGCAACTGAGCATTATCAATCCACACGTGGGTACCATGGGAAAGACCACTGATACGAACCAGTTCAGAGAATGTAGTAGGTTTCGTCTCAATTAGCATCTGCCTTACGAATTTTGTACCAAATTCAGGGATTCCCAAGGTTCCCACAGTACAATTTATATCTTCCGGTTTAATATTCAGTGACTTGGTACTTGTGAATAAATCCATGGTTGGCTTATTGTCCAAGGGAATACTTAATGGATCTACCCCTGTAATGTCTTCAAGCATTCTTATAATACTGGGCACATCATGACCAAGAATATCCAGTTTCAATATTCTACCACTAATTGATTCATAGTCAAAATGAGTTGTTATAACCCCAGATTTATTATCATCCGCAGGATATTGAATTGGTGTAAAATCAAAGATATCCTTATATTCTGGTACGATCATTACTCCCCCAGGATGTTGTCCTGATGTTCTCTTTATTCCTGTACAACCCTTTAATAGTCTATTTATTTCAGCATTACTAACATTCATTTCCTTACTTTCAAAATACTTCTTCACAAAGCCATAAGCAGTCTTATCAGCAATGGTACCTATTGTACCTGCTCTAAACACTTTGCCTTCTCCGAACAACTCCTCGGTGTACTTGTGAGCTCTAGATTGATATTCACCTGCAAAGTTAAGATCTATATCAGGTTCTTTATCTCCTTCAAAACCTAAAAACACTTCAAAGGGTATATCCTGTCCATCTTTGTTATATGGCTCATTACAATCAGGACAAGTCTTATCAGGCAAATCATATCCTGAAGCCACTGACCCATCGGTGAAGAACTCTGATTTTGCACAATTTGGGCACGAATAATGGGGTGGTAACGGATTAACCTCAGTTATTCCACTCATAGTTGCTGCAAAGGATGATCCAACTGAACCCCTTGAACCTACCAGATACCCATCTTCCACTGATTTCCAAACTAATTTCTGGGCAATGATATACATGACGGCATAACCATTCTTAATAATGGAATCCAGTTCTCTATCAAGTCTTGATTTAACCAATTCGGGCAATGGATTCCCATATACTTCATAAGCTTTCTTGTAGGTGATATCCCTTAACTCATCATCAGCACCTTCAATTTCAGGTGGGAATGTACCATTGGGAATTGGAGTACTAGGTTCAATTATATCATTTATCCTATTTGGATTATGGATTACAACCTCCTTTGCAGTTTCAAAATCAAAGTATGAGAATTCCTTAAGCATTTCATCCGTTGTCCTTAAGTATAAGGGCGGTTGAAAATCAGCATCGGAGTAATTCTGACCAGACATTAATATTCTTCTGTATATCTCATCCTCTTCATCTAGAAAATGAACATCTCCTGTTGCTACAACTAATTTATTGTGTTGTTTTCCAAGAGTATATATCTTCTTATTAATTTCCTGTAGTTCAATTTCATCCTTAACGATTCCATCTCTGACCAGGTGTTTGTTGTTTCCTATAGGTTGTATTTCTAGATAGTCATAAAATTCAATTATGTCATTAATCTCATTATTGGTTTTGTTTGATAGTAATGCTCTAAATAGTTCGCCCGCTTCACAGGCACTTCCAATAATTAAATTTTCCCTATACTCTTCAATCAATGATTTAGGTAATCTGGGTTTCCTATGAAAATACTTAAGATGAGATTCGCTAATTAGTTTATAAAGATCCTTAAGGCCATTTTGATTCTTTGCAAGTATTATGGTATGATGCATATCTCCCTTTGAAATATCTCCGGTATTAAGGTTATTTAATCCCTGCAAGGTGTTAATGCCTTTGTCATTTAATATCTCCAGTGTCTTAAGAAGTATCATTGCTGTGGCTTCAGAATCATCAACCGCTCTGTGATGATTTAGTAGCTCCACTTTCAGGTGCTTTGCCACAAGATTTAGCTTATGACTTTTTAATCCAGGATAAACTGCCCTGGATAATTCTAATGTATCCAAGACAGGATTTGTTATGTGTATGCCACTTGTTTTCATGTTTTCTCTTATAAAACCCATATCGAAAGAAGCATTATGGGCAACAAGTATGCTTTCACCTATAAATGATTTAAAGTCCATTATAACATTCTCAATAGTTGGTTGATCCTTAACCATTTCATCAGTAATACCTGTTAGCTTCGTTATTAAAGCTGGGATTGGAATTTGAGGGTTAATAAGTTGGCTGAACTTATCCACCACTTTCCCATTAATAATTTTAACAGCACCGATTTCTGTTATCTTATCATTCTTAGCAGATAGACCAGTGGTCTCTAAGTCAAACACAACAAAATCATCCAATTCTCGTCCTTCATAATAGCCAGTTACAACATCCTTCTTGTCATTAATCATGTAAGCTTCTACGCCATAGATTATCTTAATATCCTTTTGGAATTTCATAGCTTCTGGAAAAGCCTGAACTACACCGTGATCTGTTATGGCAATGGCTTTATGTCCCCACTTTATGGCTCTTTTGATCAGATCTGAAGTGGAAGCGATTCCATCCATTGCACTCATACGGGTGTGAAGATGTAACTCAATTCTCTTATCCTGGGAATTATCCTTCCTAATTGGTTTTTCCTTAATAACTAAAGACTTTATCATTACCGTTATTTCCTTAGCATAGTTGTCATACACCACATCACCTTCCAGATGTACGTGGGTATTTACCTTTATGTGTTCTAGAAACTCTTCTGTTGAATCTTTTTCCAAGAATACCTTGGCTGAAATTGAATCAGTTCCATCGGATAGGTAAAAGATACACAGAGTCCTGTTATTATTTATGTTTTTAATTTCCAACTGGAATATGGTTCCTTCAATTGTAGCACTACCAGTTTGTAGACTAATATCATTAATTTTTATAAGTGGAGCCTTTATTGCTTTTCCATATGAAAATGCCTTGTTTAAGGATTTCGTCTTTGTTTTAGAATCCTTCTTGGTTGAAGTGGTATTGGTTAAAATATCCTTTAGTATTTTTCTTTCTTCTATTTCCTTCTCATAAAGAAACTCTTCTGAAATATTATAATCACCATAATCAATAAAAATACTTTTATTTCTCTCTTTTTGAATGAGGTTTGTAAGTTTATCAACCAGACCGTTTCTTGTCACAGACTGATATGCTATATTATGGGGTAACACAAGCTTGTATGAAGAATCCTCTTCTTGAAAAACAACATCCTCCAACCATGATGAGCTGGAGGGAATATGATTTTTAATCATCTGCAGTAGTAACTGATAGAGCTCTTCCTCAGATAGAGGCTCATCTGTGCTTATGAAACTGCAAGAAATTAATAAATCTGGGAATTTCTTATTAAATAGCGAAACGACAATTTCTCTGTCATTATCTGTCA
Source organism: Bacillota bacterium (assembly GCA_030602225.1). Lineage (GTDB taxonomy): Bacteria > Bacillota > Clostridia > Tissierellales > Tissierellaceae > Gudongella. The sequence continues at coordinate 14,176 of JAUWAD010000004.1, forward strand.
TGGAATAAGAATCCTTTAAAAATACATTAAGAACCTTGCTTTCCTTGCTAAGTTCAACTTTAATTAGGGAGATGTCAGTTGATAATTCATCTAGACTACTTTCACCCTGAAAGAGTTTTTTTATGCTTTTACTTATATCTGTCATAAACTACTCTCCTTCTTACAGCTTTTCTATTTCCCTTAAAAGTTCCTCTAATAAATCTTCTTCCTTAACTTTTTTTACTATCTTACCTTTTTTAAATATAAGACCTTCTCCCATACCACCAGCAATTCCAATATCAGCCTCTCTCGCTTCCCCGGGGCCGTTTACTGCACAACCCATAATGGCTACTTTAATAGGTTTTTTTATATGTTCCAGTCTTTTTTCTGCTTCCTCCGCAATCTTAATCAAATCTATATTGGTCCTGCTGCATGTTGGGCAGGAAATAAGTTCCAGTCCATCCTGTAGCAAACCAAGTGCTTTAAGCATCTCTCTTCCAACTTTAACTTCTTCCACCGGATCTCCAGTTAATGAAACCCTTATGGTATCACCAATTCCTTGGGCTAATAATGCCCCCATTCCAACACTGGATTTTATTGTTCCCCTCCATGGAGTACCTGCTTCAGTGACTCCTAAATGTAGTGGGTAATCCACAAGCTCAGACATTCTCTTGTATGATTTTATAGTCAATGGTACATTACTTGCCTTAAGAGAAATTTTTATATCATAAAAATCCATTGATTCTAATAGTCTTATCTGTTCAAGACCACTTTGAACCATTGACTCTTCATTAACTCCACCGTAAAAGTCAATGGTCTCCCTTCTAATGGAACCAGAGTTAACCCCAATTCTAATGGAAATACCAGCATCTTTACATGCATTTACAACTTCTCTGACTCTATCAGTAGAACCTATATTCCCTGGATTAATTCTCAATCCATCTATTCCGTACTTAATTGATTCCAGTGCCAATTTATAGTCAAACTGAATATCCGCAATAATAGGCATCTTTATTTCTTTCTTTATCTCTCTAATGGCTTTTGCATCTTCGATAGAACTGACAGCAGAACGAATAATATCGCAGCCTGCATCCTGAAGTCTTAGCATCTGTTTTATGGTGGAATCAATATCCTTAGTCTTAGTATTGGTCATAGACTGTACGCTAATGGGAGAATCTCCACCAATATATATATTTCCAACTTTAATTTTTCTTGTTTGTTTTCTTTCCAATTTAATCACCTAAAATAATTTTATTCTTATTAAGTCTTTGTATGTCACTAATATCATTAGTGAGATTAAAAACACAAATCCTATAAGGTGGATGAATCCTTCCTTATCAGGATCTATTGGTTTTCCTCTTACCAATTCAATCAACAAGAATACAATCTTACTTCCATCAAGGGCAGGTATTGGCAAAAGATTGAAAAATCCCAAGTTTATACTTATGAATCCAAGGATTAATAATAAGTTATTAAAACCCATCTTTGCTGCCTGACCTACTTCATTAATTACACCTATAGGTCCAGCCAGATCATTTGTACTAACCTGACCGGTAAAAAGCATTCCTACAAATTGAAACATAAGTCTAATGAAATAAAAGGTATCTTCAAATCCAGCTCTTATTGAATGGAATAGACTTCTCTCTCCTGCTGGGTATATGCCAATTACCATTCTCTCTCCATCCTGAATAGGAACCACTTCAAGTGTAATGAGAGCATCATTTCTTTCTATTTCGATGGTTATGGACTCACCCGGGGTGGTAGCATTTATAGTGTTCACAATATCTTCCCAGGATGAAATCTCAACATTGTCTATTTTTCTAAATGTATCTCCAGGCTGTACTCCATAGATTTCAGCAGGACTATCTGGAACAATATCTTCTATTGTTGTTGTTGGAACACCAACATTGAAAGCCACAATTGAAAGAACCACTATGGCAAGAACAAAATTCATAATTGATCCAGCAGCTATGACAGCCATTCTTGACCATACAGATACATTTTGAAAACTTCTAGGATCATTGGAAGATTCCTCTTCCCCTTCCATTCTTACAAACCCTCCTATTGGTAGAGCTCTAAGTGTATATTGAGTTTCCCCACTTCTCTTTTGGAAAATCTTTGGTCCCATACCAATGGCAAACTCGTTAACCTTTATACCAACCATTTTAGCAACTGAAAAATGGCCTAATTCATGCAATAATACTACCAGTAAAAAAACAAATATAGCTGCAAAAGCAGTTATCATAAAATCACCTCATTCTAATTAAGAAACAGAAAAGCATAATAATACACAAAGGGAGCTGCAAATATTATTGAGTCAAATCTATCCAAAGCACCACCATGTCCTGGCATAAGTTTCCCAAAATCCTTTATCCCAGCCAGTCTTTTGATCCTTGATGCAGTCAAATCTCCTATTTGAGAAACTACAGAACCTAAGATAGCCATTACCCCTAAGCTCCATAGAGGTTGAATTTCAAAAAATAAACCATAAATCAAGGACAACATAACACTTCCTATTATTCCACCAATAGCTCCTTCAACTGATTTTTTAGGACTTATATGAGGACATAATTTATTCTTTCCAAACTTTGTACCCACCAAATATGCGAAAGTATCAGTACCAAAAGCTATGATAAAAACCAACCACATGTACTTGGTTCCATCTAAATAGATCAGATGATAAAGTAAAAATGGTATGTATAATATTCCTATAAATGTAGCTGCTACATCCTTTATGGTCTTAGTATTACCAAGAACAGTAATGCTCAAGGAAATAATCATTAATATTGTAAATATAAGATCAACTGTTATTTTATCAAAATACAAAGACAGTAAAAACAACACACTAGATAAATATCCAACTAGCATAATGGGTTTAGCATCTAGTCTATTTATGGCTTTATAAAACTCAAATAAAGCTACAATACTTAAAACCATCAATGAAAGTTTTAATAGTAGTCCCCCAGTCATCATAATAGCTATAAGGGCTATTACACCTATAACTCCTGATAGTACTCGTTTACTCAAATCCGTCACTTAAATTCCCCCAAACCTTCGGTTTCTATTTTGATAATCTAGAATTGCCTTCTCTAACCAGGACTTATTAAAATCAGGCCATAAAACATCAGCAAACCATAATTCAGCATAAGCCCCCTGATAAATCAAGAAATTACTTAATCTAAGTTCACCACTAGGTCTTATAATCAGATCAGGATCTGGCTGATTCCTTGTGTAAAGATAATCAGAAATAGTATCTTCATCCAAATCCTCTATATTAATATTACCCTTTTGAATCTCCATTAAAATATCTTTAAAACTTTTTACAATTTCCTGCCTACCTCCGTAATTCAAAGCTATATTCAGAGTCATAGAATTGTTGTTCTTGGTCATATCAACGGCTCTTAATACTTCTCTCTTCGGCAACTCAGGTAAAGGTGTTATATCTCCTAGAATATTCAATCTAACATTATTTCTATTTAATCTATCTAATTCATTTCTGATGAATATCACCAATAGGTTCATCAGAGCATCGATTTCAATTTTGGGTCTCTTCCAGTTTTCAGTGGAAAAAGCATACAATGTCAAGTACTTAATATTCAATTCATTAGCTGCTTCAACAATATCAACTACCCTTTTCATGCCTTCCTGATGGCCAAAGTGCCTAGGCAATCCCCTCTTCTTTGCCCATCTTCCATTTCCATCCATAATAATCCCTATGTGCTTGGGTAAATTATCCATATTAATTTCAACATTATTAGACATTCTTATCCCTCTTCCATCAATAAAAACCCCTTCTATTAAGAAGGGGTATTTATTTATATTTCCATTAATTCTTCTTCTTTAACTTTCGTTATTTCATCGATTTCTGCAATGAACTTGTCTGTGAGCTTCTGCATTTCTTCCTCAGCTTGCTTTCTATCATCTTCTGTTATTTCTTTGTTTTTCTCTTGCTTTTTTATCTTGTCTATTGCATCTCTTCTTGTGTTTCTAATTGCTACTTTTGCATTTTCAGCACTTTTCCTTACTACCTTAATTAGGTCTTTTCTTCTTTCCTCAGTTAACTGTGGAATAAGTAATCTAATTATCTTTCCATCATTGGATGGATTTAACCCCAAATCGGATTTTAGAATTTCTTTTTCGATGATTGGAATTAATTTTGCATCCCAGGGTTGAATAACTAACATTCTTGGTTCTGGTGCTGATACACTTCCTACCTGCTTTAAAGGTGTCATTTGACCATAGTAATCTACAGTTATACGGTCTAGTAATGCGGGATTTGCTCTTCCTGCTCTAATAGTAGCAAGTTCCTCTTTGTAAACTGATATGGTTTTTTCCATTTTTGATTCAGATTCCTTGTGTACATCTGATGTCATAGTTACTCCTCCTTTACATGTGTTCCAATTTTTTTACCTAAAACAACATTGATTATATTGTCTGGTTCATCAATTCCGAAAACAATAAGTGGAATTCTATTATCCATGCATAGGGATGTGGCAGTTGAATCCATTATGCCAAGCCCTAACTTAAGTATATCAATATATTTTAAAGTGTCAAACTTTTTTGCTTCTCCATTTAATTTTGGATCAGAGTCATAAACACCATCAACTCCCTTTTTAGCAAGTAGGATTACCTCTGCTTCAATCTCAGCAGCTCTCAGTGCAGCAGTAGTATCTGTTGAGAAGAATGGGTTGCCAGTACCTGCTCCAAAAATTACCACTCTACCTTTTTCAAGGTGACGTATTGCTCTTCTTCTTATATAGGGTTCTGCCACTTGTCTCATTTCTATGGCAGACTGAACCCTTGTTACAACTTCCATGTTTTCCAAGGCATCCTGCAATGCCAATGCATTCATCATGGTTCCCAGCATACCCATATAGTCTGATGTTGCTCTGTCCATATCTTCTGTTGATCTACCTCTCCAGAAGTTTCCTCCACCAACTACTATAGCCACTTCCACTCCAAGATCATGAAGATCCTTTATCTGTGATGCTACATTATTAATGGTTTCAATATCAATTCCTGTTCCTTTTGAACCAGCCAAAGCTTCTCCGCTTAATTTTAAAATTACTCTCTTAAATATGGGCTTCATAATTTCTCTCCTTGAAAAAGTTTTATACAAAAGGAGAACAACCAGTGTTCTCCTTATTAATTACATGTTCATTTGCTTTGCTACTTCCTCAGCAAAGTTTTCTTCTTTTTTCTCTAGACCTTCACCAACTTCAAATCTAACAAATCTTCTAATTACAAGATTTTCTCCAATCTTAGCGATTTTCTGTGCTAATAAGTCTTTGACTTTAACACTTGGATCCTTAATGAAAGCTTGATCTAAAAGACAAACTTGTTCAAAGAATTTCTCCATTCTTCCTTCAACGATTTTCTCAGCTACATGAGCTGGTTTACCTTCGTTGATAACTTTATTTGTTTGAATTTCTTTTTCATGAGCTATTTCTTCTTCAGTTAACTCAGTCCTTGAAACAACCTTTGGATTGGCAGCTGCTACCTGCATGGCCATATCCTTTACAAAATCCTTAAACTCAGCATTTTTAGCAACAAAATCAGTTTCTGAGTTTACTTCTATTAAAACTCCTATTCTTCCGCTGTGAATATAAGATTCAACTAATCCTTCAGAAGCGATTCTTCCAGATTTCTTTGATGCAGAAGCTAGTCCTTTTTCTCTTAAATAATCGATAGCTTTATCAATATCACCGTTAGTTTGCTCAAGAGCTTTCTTACAATCAAGCATACCAGCAGCAGTTTTATCTCTAAGTTCTTTTACTAAAGCAGCACTAATTGCCATTATTTTCCCTCCTAAATTATTAAAATGGTAAGAGAATGCAAAACGCAACTCTCTTACCTAATCATTACTCAGCTGACGCTTCGTTTTGCTCTCCCTGTTTTGCTTCGATTACTGCATTTGCCATAGTTTCAGTTAATAATTTAACGGCACGAATTGCATCATCATTTCCAGGAATTACATAGTCAAGCTCATCAGGGTCACAGTTAGTATCTGCAATACCTATTACGGGGATTCCTAAAATGTGAGCTTCTTGTACAGCTATTTTTTCTTTTCTTGGGTCTACAACAAATAGAACATCTGGTGTTCTTGTCATAGTCTTAATTCCACCTAGGAATTTTTCTAGTCTTTCAGCTTCATGTCTTAGTTTAATAACTTCTTTCTTTGGAAGAACTTCGAAAGTTCCATCTTCTTCCATTTTTTCTAGTTCGTGAAGTCTATCGATTCTCTTTCTGATTGTCTTGTAGTTAGTAAGCATTCCACCTAACCATCTTTGGTTAACAAAGTGCATACCACATCTTCTAGCTTCTGTCTCAATAGCCTCTTGTGCTTGTTTCTTTGTTCCTACAAAAAGCGCTTCTCCACCGTTTTCGATTACTTCCTTCATAACGTTGTAAGCTTCGTCAACTTTCTTGACTGTCTTTTGTAGGTCAATAATGTAAATCCCATTTCTTTCTGTAAAGATATACTGTGCCATCTTTGGATTCCATCTTCTTGTCTGATGTCCAAAGTGTACACCTGCTTCCAATAAATTTTTCATTGAAATTACTGACATACTTTCACCTCCATGTTTTTTTCCTCCACCCCCATCACTTACTCTAGGACTCATTTTGAGAACACCTAGGGTATCAGTGGGTGTGTGTAATCACCTATAGTATTATAGCATAGCTATGGAACTAACACAACAATAATTTTCATATCACATAAAAACATCCCAGAAATATCTGGGATGAGATTTACTTTCTCTTTAACTCATCAATTAGCTTTTCATTAAGAATCTTAATATGAGTTCCCTTCATTCCAAGGGATCTTGATTCAATTACTCCAGCACTTTCAAATTTTCTTAGGGCATTTACGATTACAGATCTAGTTATTCCAACTCTGTCTGCAATTTTACTTGCAACAAGAAGTCCCTCCATTCCATCTAACTCGTTGAAAATGTGCTCCATAGCTTCCTTTTCAGAATATGATAAGGTTCCTATTGCCATTGTAACAATGGATTTCTTTCTTGCATCTTCTTCTATTTCCTCGTTTGTAGCTCTAAGGATTTCCATACCAACTACAGTAGCACTGTATTCGCAAAGAATTAGATCCTCTATGTTAAACTCCTTGCCAAATCTGGCAACTACAAGTGTTCCAAGCCTTGATCCTCCGCTGTTTATTGGTACTACCGTCGAAATCTTATCAGGGTAGTTACACTCAGATACCTGATCGAATACGCAATCAGTAACCTCTTTTATATTTTCACTGGTTTCAAGTACTTTCAATAGTTCGTCATTATATTTCTTAGGGAATCTTCTTTCGTTAACAACTTCAGTATTGATTATATCGCAATCAAAACCAGCTGATAAAGCATACCCTAGAACCCTTCCTTTTCTGCTTGCAATGTAAACATTTGCTTCCAAAATGTCTGATAAAATCTTGCTTAAATCTGTAAATGAAACAGGATGTGATCCATAACTTTGCAATGTTTTATTCAGACGCCTGGTCTTTTTTAATAAACTATCCATCTCATTCCTCCTAGTATCTTATTTATTCTTAAAACAATTCTGAATATTCACCATTTATATATAAGATACTATAAACGAGAAAAAAAGTACAGCTCTTTTTTTGATTTTTTAGATATTTCTGCTAAATCCGCAATTTTTATCAGTACAATTTATTACAGTTTTGTTTTTTAGCCTCTTGATGGTCATAGGACCATTGCATTGAGGGCATTTGTCCTTTATAGGTTCATCCCAGGAAACATATTCACAGGATGGATAATTATTACATCCATAGAATATTCTTCCCTTTTTTGATCTCTTTCTTACAATATCTCCACCACATAATGGACATGGAACATCAATCTTTTCAATTATTGGCTTTGTGTTCTTACATTCTGGATATCCAGGACAAGCAAGAAACTTCCCAAATCTACCATGCTTGATGACCATATTTCTTCCACATTTTTCGCAGATTTCATCACTTACTTCATCTTCTACTTCTATTTTATCAATTTCAGTCTCAGCAATGCTCAACTCAACTTTAAAATCATCATAGAACTTTGAAACTACACTCTTCCATTTCACATCTCCAGCTGCTATCTGATCCAGGTTATCTTCAAGGTTTGCGGTAAATTCCTCATTTACTACATGCTTGAAGTACTCTGTTAGAAGATCATTTACCACCAGACCCAATTCTGTTGGGTAGAATACCTTCTTATCAAGTACAACATATCCTCTGGCTAAAATGGTAATTATAGTTGGAGCATAGGTACTTGGTCTTCCAATTCCCAGCTCTTCCATTACTTTAATCAGGGATGCCTCATTATATCTAGCCGGAGGTTTTGTAAAGTTCTGTTTATCTTCCAGCTGTAGAAGTCTTAGTTTATCTGCTTTTTTTAGGGCTGGCAACATTATCTCAGCAACTTCCTCATCTGCTGTTGAGTAAACCTTCAAGAAACCCTGAAACACAATTGCAGAACCACTTGCTTTGAAAATATAATTGTTACTTAATATAGCTGCATTTATGGTATCATACTGAGCAGCTTTCATTTGAGAACCAATAAATCTATCCCATATTAACTTATACAGTTTTGCCTGATCCTTACTTAAATAATCCTTAATAGTATCAGGATCATATTTAATATAAGAAGGCCTAATACCTTCATGGGCATCCTGGGCTTCCTTTTTTGTCTTATTATTGTAGTTCTTACCACCATTGCTATATTCTTTTCCATACGTAGTTTCAATGAAATCCTTAGCAGAAGCTATGGCCTCGTTGGAAACTCTTGTGGAATCAGTTCTCATATAGGTTATTAGTCCGGTAATTCCATCTTTTTTTAGATCGATTCCCTCATATAGTTGTTGAGCTACTATCATTGTCTTCTTTGTGGTAAAGCCTAATTTTTTTGATGCATCCTGCTGAAGAGTACTGGTTGTATAAGGTGGATATGGATTTCTATTTCTCTTACCCTTTTTAACATCATAAACCCTAAAGTCATCCTTATCCAGATCATTTAGTATTCTATTAGCTTCTTCTTCATTGGGTATCTCAAGCTTATTCTCCTTACTTCCATTTAATTCTCCAAAGAAGGATGCTTCAAATTCCATATTATCCTTTTCCAGTTTTGCCTTAATTGTCCAATACTCTTTGGGAATAAATGAATCAATTTCAGCTTCTCTATCACAAATAAGCTTAACAGCAACTGACTGAACCCTTCCAGCACTTAATCCCTTCTTTATCTTCTTCCATAAGAGTGGGCTTATCTTATAACCTACAAGCCTATCCAACACACGTCTTGCTTGCTGTGCATCAATTAAGTCCTTATTCAATGCCCTTGGATTCTTTATTGAATTCTTTACTGTCTCTTTTGTGATTTCATTAAATTCCACTCTGAATTTCTCATTTTCATCTAAACCTAATAAATAAGCTAAATGCCATGATATTGCCTCACCTTCTCTGTCGGGGTCAGTGGCAAGATATACTCTTTCAGAGTCTTTAGCTTCCTTTTTAAGCTGCTTTATCAAAGGACCCTTACCTCTTATATTAATATAGTCCGGTTCAAAATTATTATCTATTTCAATTCCTAATCTACTTTTTGGAAGATCTCTTATATGTCCAACAGATGCCACAACTTTATAATTTCTTCCAAGCATCTTGCTTATTGTCTTTGCTTTAGCTGGTGATTCAACAATCACTAAATTTTTTGCCAATCCTAACACCCCCGAAAACTAATAGGCTATCTTAAACAATAGTACCCATCACTATCTAAATCTACAATGCTTTTCTTAATCAATGCCTCCATGGTAACTGAAATTTCACTTCTATCAATTCCAGTTCTTAGGCTTATGTAATCAATATGCAATCTGCCATCACTTAGCATATCCAAAATATTTCTCTCTCTAAAACTCAATAAATCATTAGAGGATTGTCTCTGAGAATCTAACCGCTTAAGTAATGCTATCTCATAAAGTATGTCATCTATATTTAAAAGTGGTTTTGCACCATCTTTTATTAGCAAATTTGTACCTTCACTGGTTCTACTATTTATATTGCCAGGAAGGGCGAATACTTCCTTACCCTGTTCAAGGGCATGCCTTGCAGTAATCAATGTGCCTGATCTTACTTCCGCTTCAATTACGATCACAGCCATACTAAGTCCAGATATTATTCTATTTCTAGCTGGAAAATTCATGGCATCAGGTTGGGTAAAATGAGGAAATTCACTTAAAAGAGTACCATTTTCAACTACTTCTTCATAAAGGGTAAGGTTTTCTTTGGGATATACCCTCCCAAGACCATTTCCAAGCACTCCAATTGTATTCCCTTTATTCATTCCTGTAACACTGTGGGCAATAGCATCAACTCCCAAAGCCAGACCACTAACTATTGTAATTCCTAGGTCAGTCAATTCCTTAGTGAATTTCTGTGTAGCCCACTTTCCATATTCACTGACCTTTCTTGAGCCAACGATTGCTATTTTAATATCATCATTCTTTATTCTTCTACCCTTTGTATATATTACCATGGGCTTATCAGGTATCTGCTTTAAACTGTAAGGATATTCCATATCATAGGCTGTAATTGGATCTATATTATTACTTTTAAGTAATTTCATATACTCATATATGTCCTTCTTATAATCTGCACTATAGATTCTACTAATAATAGTTCCATTTAGCAACCCTATTTTTTTAAGGTAATCTAAACTAGTGGAATGAATATTTTCTATTCCCTCAAGTTTATAGTCCAATTTAGCTAAGGTTATGTTTTGGATTCCTAGGCTGTTTAGCCAGATTAAAGTACCTTTTCTAAGCTCCATATATACCTCCTAAATTTATTTAGTCAAGAGATAATACATCTTCGAAATGCCTGATTCTATTTTTTTCCAGAGGAAAAATTTCTATTAGATCATATCTAAAATTGGTTTTTTGATTTATTATATATTGCAGAGTTTTATTTGCCATTTCCTTCTGTTTTCTGGAATCAATCAACTCATTATTGTACTTATACTTTATTCCATCCTTCATCCTGACCTGGATAAAGGTAAGTACATCCTTATCATTTGCAATTACATTGGATGATTCTCTATCCTTAAAGTCCATTTCAAGGATATCATAACCCTTACTCATCAAATACTTTACAACTATCTCTTCTTCATTATGTTCATTAATCATTTTTTACCTTCCAAAATCTTTTTTATGAATGTTCTTCTATGAAGAGGGCTAGGTCCAATTGTTATCAAGCCATCCCTATGTTCCTTTGTTCCATATCCTTTATTCTTCATTATGTTATATCCTGGATAATCATTTTCCCAATCATCACATAGTTTATCCCTATATACCTTGGCAATAATTGATGCAGCTGATATTCCATATATCAAATCATCTCCGCCTATAATTCCCTGCTGAGGAATTGGCATATCTATAGTTTCCGCATCAATAAGTAAATAATCAGGAACAATTCTATTTCCTTCTCTATCCTTTAATCCTTCAACAGCCATTTTCATAGCTAATCTTGTTGCCTGCTTTATGTTTATCTTATCAATAACCTTCGAATCTACTCTACTCAAACCGATTGCCTTAGCATCATTATATATTTGTTCATATAACTTTTCTCTTTTTTTAATGGAAAGCTTTTTGGAATCCTTTACACCCTCTATTGGCATTGATTCATCAATAATTATTGCACAGGCAACAACATCCCCAAATAGACAACCTCTTCCCACTTCATCTATATAGGCAATATTTTCATATCCTTCATATTTTAATTTCTTAACTATATCCATAAGATCACCTTCTAGGTAATTCAAGGGAAATCTTACCTAACATTCCCCTTCTAAACTCATCAAGGATTATTCTGCTAACCTTTTCATAGTCCACTTCTCCACCTTTTATCAGACAACCCCTCTTGATGCCAATGGCATCCATTATCTCCACACCAGTTAATCCTTCAATATCAATATTGTATCTTTCTTTTATGGAATCGGGCTTTATGGTAGATAGTCTTTCAATAAGTCTTAAGGATAGTGTTTCTGTATCCAGTATTTCATCCTTAATTGCACCTGTAAAAGCAAGATTAAGCCCTACTTCTTCATCTTCAAATTTAGGCCAAAGTATTCCAGGAGTATCCAATAACTCGATGCCGCCCTTTGTCTTTATCCATTGGTTAGTCTTTGTTATGCCAGGCTTATTTCCTGTCTTTGCACTCTTTTTCTTTGCAAGGTTATTGATTAATGTTGATTTGCCAACATTAGGGATTCCTAGAATCATAGCCCTTATTGGTTGATTAATTATCCCTTTTCTGGCATTATTAACCCTTTTTTTGTCCATAATTGCCTTTGTGGTATTGATCAGATCATCAATCCCCTTACCACTAATGGAATTAATCAATACAGATTCTATTCCCTCTTCCTTAAAATGTTCCTGCCACAATCTGTTGGCATTACTATCAGCTAAATCAGATTTGTTTAAAAGTACAATCCTAGGCTTGTTGCCAATCACAGACTCAATAACTGGGTTTTGACTGCTATATGGTATTCTAGAATCCAATAGTTCAAAGACTATATCTATCATTACAAGATTTTTTTGTATTGATTCCTTGGTCTTTTTCATATGTCCTGGATACCAGTTAATATTCATGCTCATTTTAACACCTACTTACATATAAAAATTGGGACTGTAACAGTCCCATTAATAATTTCTTTTCTCTTTAACTTTAGCAGACTTTCCTAGTCTATCTCTTAGATAATAAAGCTTAGCTCTTCTTACTTTACCTTTTCTAACTACTACAAGTTTCTCAATTCTTGGTGAATGCATAGGGAATGTTCTTTCCACTCCAACACCATAAGATATTCTTCTTACTGTGAAAGTTTCTCTAGCACTACCACCTTGTATTTTAATTACAGTACCTTCAAAAACCTGAACTCTTTCTCTAGTTCCTTCGATTACTTTGTAGTGTACTTGTACTGTATCTCCGACATTAAACTTAGGGAGATCATTCCTTAACTGATCAGCTTCTATCATTTTAATAATATCCATTTTGTATCCTCCCTTCTACCTAGACGTTCTTGCCATTTGCAGAGGACCGCCCTTAATTATCCTTTGAAATTATAGCATACTACTATAATGTTTACAACTATCTTTTCCCAATTTTCTTAATTAGAAAATCAAGTAGGTCAAACTCATCATCCATGTTTTTTCTGTTTGCCAATAGATCTGGTCTTTTTTCAAGTGTTACCTTTAAAGAGTATAATTGTCTCCATTTAAGAATTTTATCATGATCCCCACTTAATAGTACATCCGGCACCTTCAAGCCTTTAAAAACTCTAGGTCTTGTATACTGGGGATATTCCAACAGTCCATTGTAATGGGATTCAATCTCATAGGATTCTTCAGATTTTAAAACATTTGGCAGCAGTCTACTTATGGTGTCAATTAACACCATGGCAGGCAGCTCACCACCTGTCAGAACATAATCTCCAATGGAGATTTCTTCATCAATGAAATTCTCAATAATTCTATTATCCAATCCTTCATAGTGACCTGCAACAAGAATTATATGGGATTTCTTGGCTAATTCATTAGCCATATCCTGAGTTAGAACCTTACCCTGAGGTGATAGATAAACTACAGTAGAGTCATCTCTTCTGCATGAATTAATTGCCTCATATACAGGTTCAGGCTTCATAACCATACCCTTTCCACCACCAAAAGGATAATCATCTACTCTCTTGTGCTTATCAGTGGAAAAGTCTCTAATATTTATTGGATTAATTGATATTGATCCTTGTTCTATTGCCCTTCCCACAATACTATAGTTTTCTAAAAAACCAAATACTTCAGGGAATAGGGTAAGAATATCTATTTTCATTCAATCATTCCTTCAATTGGATCGATTATAACTTCTTTATTAGGGATGTTGATGGAAACTATGAATGCTCCCACTGCAGGAACCATATACTCCTTGTCATCATCACCTTTTATTATATATACATCATTTGCAACACCTTGTAAAACATCTTTGATCTTACCAATGTGATTTCCTGCCACATCAAGGACCTTACAGCCGATTAAGTCGGATATAAAGTAATGATCTTCAGGTAAATCAACCCTATCCTCATCCTTCACATATAAATACTCATCCTTGTATTTAAGAATATCATTTATATTATCTAGGGATTTGAAATGAATTAAAATTAGTCCTTTGTGGATTTTTGAATCAGAAATCTTTACGATCTCCTTCTTATCACCCACATAAGCTTCTTTTAGATCAAAAAATCTTTCCGGGTTATCAGTTAAGGGGTATACTTTCATATCTCCCCTTATACCATGGGTATTAATGATTTTTCCAATTACTGTATAACTCATCATACACCTACCTGCGACTTATATGGGTATTACTGAATAATTTCTACAACTACTCTTTTATTGTCTTTTATTGCAGCTGCCTTTACAACAGTTCTTATAGCCTTTGCAATTCTACCCTGCTTACCGATGATTTTTCCCATATCCTCAGGAGCTACTTTTAGCTCAATAATAACTGATTGAGATCCCTCAATCTCGTTAACGAATACTTCATCTGGATTATCCACAAGTGATTTTGCAATAAACTCTACTAATTCACCCACTGTCTGCACCTCCATGACTATTCTTCAGTCTTTTCTTCTGACTTTTCGTATACTCCACTATCCTTAAAAAGTCTCTCTACAGTTTCAGTTGGCTTAGCACCATTCTTCAGCCATTTTTCAACTTTTTCATTGTCAACTTTAATAGTTTTTGGTTCTGTTAATGGATTGTAGTATCCAACTTCTTCAATAAATCTTCCATCTCTTGGAGCTCTTGAATCAGCAACAACTATTCTATAGAAAGGAGTTTTCTTTGCACCCATTCTTTTTAATCTAATTTTAACTGCCATTTATTTCACCTCCTGTAATATATTTAATATCTATTTAGAAAAAGGGGAATCCTAATTTCCCTTTCTTCTTCGGGGATTTACTCATCTCTGAAAACTTCTTCATCATTTTCTTGGTTTCCTTGAATTGTTTTAAGAGTTTGTTTACATCTTGTACCTGAGTACCACTACCATTGGCTATTCTCTTTCTTCTACTTGAGTCTATGATATCAGGATTGTCTCTTTCCTTCTTGGTCATGGACTTAATAATAGCTTCTATCTTAACTAAATCTTTGTTATCAACATTCATTCCCTTTAAAGCCTTTGAATTCATACCAGGAATCATACCAAGAATCTCATCCAAAGGACCCATATTCTTCATCTGTTCTAATTGGTCCAGGAAATCATCCAATGTGAACTGGGCAGTTCTCATCTTCCTTTCCATCTCCAGAGCTTTTTTTTCATCAATTCCAGCCTGGGCTTTTTCAATTAAACTTAACACATCTCCCATTCCAAGGATTCTAGATGCCATTCTATCTGGATGAAATGGTTCCAATTGATCCATTTTTTCTCCAAGGGCTACAAACTTTATTGGCTTGTCTGTAACTGCTCGTATGGAAAGGGCAGCTCCACCTCTTGCATCTCCATCTAGTTTTGTTAAGATTACTCCTGACACTCCTAATCTCTGATTAAAAGTATCAGCTATATTTACAGCATCTTGACCAGTCATTGCATCAAGTACCAATAAAATATCACTTGGATTAACTGCATTCTTGATTCCTTCAATCTCCATCATCAGATCATCATCTATGTGTAATCTACCTGCAGTATCTATTATTATTATATCATTTCCATGTTTTTTCCCATGCTCAACAGAAGCCTTGGCGATATCAATGGGATTGTGATTGGTTCCCATGGAAAATACTGGTACACCAACTTGCTCGCCAACAACCTGTAACTGCTTTATAGCAGCAGGTCTGTAAATATCACATGCAACCAGTAAAGGTCTTTTGTTCTGTTTTTTTAGCAGATTTGCCAGTTTGGCAGATGTGGTGGTTTTACCAGCACCTTGTAAACCAGCCATTAAAATTATGCTAGGTGGTGATGAAGCAAGATTAAGCTTTGCTTCCTTTTCTCCCATGAGTTTTGTCAATTCATCATTTACAATCTTAATAACCTGTTGACCTGGTGTAAGACTTTCCAGAACTTCAGATCCCAAAGCTCTTTCCTTGATTGTCTTTACGAAATCCTTAACTACTTTAAAATTAACATCTGCTTCCAATAGAGCCAATCTAACTTCTCTAAGGGCCAGATCTAAATCCTTTTCGCTGATTTTACCTTTACCCCTTAATTTTCCTAAGGCATTCTGGAGTTTTTCAGATAAACTTTCAAAAACCAAATTCCAAACCCCCTAATTATATCAATATTTCTGAAATTAAATCTTCAATTTCCTCAGCTTTTTTAGCTACTTTATCCTGAGAAAGTGATTTGATTTCTTCGGCGATTTCCTTAATTCTAATTATTGATTCCTGGCTTTTGTAGAATTTTTCAACCAGTTTTAATTGCTCCTCATAGTTGTTGAGTTTTTCCTCAGCCCTTTTAAGAGTATCAAAAACTGCCTGTCGACTTATTTCCAGTTCCTGGGCAATTTCAGCCAAAGATAAGTCATCCATATAATATAGTTCAATTATATCGTATTGTTTCTGACTTAACAGTTTCCCGTAAAAGTCGAATAGTATTCCTAATTTAACCAGCTTCTCCATTTTATCACCAACTAATTATACTGTCAAGCAATTTACTTGACAGTATAATTCTAGTTTATTATTCTTATTTTGTCAACACTTTAATCAAAAATTGCATCTATAAAGGAATCAACTTCAAAGGGTTGTAAATCATCGATTTTCTCCCCTACACCTATCATTTTAATAGGCAAATTCAACTCTGTTTGAAGGGCTATTGCCACTCCGCCTTTTGCTGTTCCATCTAATTTAGTAAGAATAACACCTGTAATATTGGCAACTTCCTTAAATACTCTAGCTTGATTTATAGCATTTTGCCCTGTTGCTGCATCCAGAACCAGAAGTATTTCTTTTGTTGCATTCTCATATTCTCTATCTACTATCCTAAATATCTTATTAAGCTCATTCATCAAGTTGCTTTTATTGTGGAGTCTTCCGGCAGTGTCACAAATCAGTATATCGGTTTTTCTTGCCTTTGCCGCCTGAATACCATCGAATATAACCGCTGCAGGATCTGAACCTTCCTTATGAGCAACAAATTCAACTCCAGATCGTCTGCTCCATTCTTCCAATTGATCTATTGCTGCAGCCCTGAAGGTATCTCCTGCTGCTATTAAGACCTTCTTACCACTATTCTTAAAACTGTAGGCCATTTTGCCAATTGTGGTTGTTTTGCCAACACCATTTACTCCAACTACCAGTACTACAGATGGATGAGGCTCTAATTCCAAATTATTACTGGTAACTGACTTAATCATCAAGCTCTTAATTTCATCCTTTAGAAGTTCCTTAACTTCCATGGGATCTGTGATTCTATTCTCTCGTACACTTTCTCTTAATCCTTGAATTATCTTCATAGTCGGTCCAACCCCAACATCAGCTGATACCAAAACATCTTCCAGATCATCAAATAATTCATCATCCACGCCTTTATATCCAGATAGAATATCTTCTATCTTGTTACTCATATCCTTCCTTGTTTTGGCAAGTCCGGATTTAAGTTTATCTAAAATTCCTCCATTTTCCTTATCTTCCTTATCAATATCCTTCTTAAACCAATTAAACATAATCTATCGCTCCTTAACTAGCAACTTCGGAATAGTCCTTTAACTTCAGGGAGATAAGTCGACTTACCCCCTCCTCTTCCATGGTTACACCATATAGTATGTCTGCAATTTCCATAGTCGTTTTTCTATGGGTTATCAGCACAAACTGAGTATTGTCATCAAATGTCTTTAAATAATTAGTGTATCTGCTTATATTTGCTTCATCCAATGCTGCATCAATTTCATCAAGAATACAAAATGGAGATGGCTTTGTCTTTAGTATTGCAAATAATAACGCTACAGCTGTAAGAGACTTCTCCCCACCTGATAAGAGTGTAAGGCTTTGTAGTTTCTTTCCAGGAGGTTGAGCCATTATTTCAATACCTGCTGTTAGTATATCTTCATCTTCATCAATTTCAAGCCTTGCCTTACCACCAGAGAATAATATGGAGAATGTCTGTGTGAACTTCTCGTTGATCTCATCAAAGGATTTTCTAAACTGGATTCTCATTTTTCTCTCCATATCCTTTACTACCTTTTGAATATCTTCTTTAGCTATATTTAAATCATTAATCTGGGTACTAAGGAACTCATAACGTTGATTTATGGATTTAAACTCCTCAATGGCTGCTACATTTACATTGCCCAACTCCCTGATTTCAGATTTCAAAATGTTTATCTGACTTTTAGCTTCCTTCATATTAGTAACTATATCCTGGAATTTCATTGCATCTTCCAGTGAAATCTGATATTCTTCCTGAAGTTTTTCCAAGTTGTTCTCAATAATCAGATTGGATTTCTCCAAATCAACTTCCAACTTGTTTAGCTCTCTATCTAATTTGGAGTTTCTTTGAGTGATGGTCTTAAGTCTATCCTGAAGATTATAAAAGTCATTTCTTAAGACTTCTCTCTTCTTTGTTAGTAATTTTAGCTCATTAGCTTCATTTTCCTCACTAACTTCCTGCTTTTCTATCAATTTTACAAGTTTTGATTTTTCTTCAACTATTTCATTAAGCTCCATATCTATTGAAGAAATCTGATGGCTCTTATCAATAATTTCCAAAGAGGAATTTTTCTTATCCTCCTCAAATGAAGAAATTTTAATTTCTGCCTCAGTAATTCTATTTTCAATATGATTGATCTTAACTCTTATTTCAGTGATGCTTTCCTCTAGAAAGGATCTTTTCTCCTTCATGCCATCCAGTTGAGTTTGCATAGAATTAATCTCATTTCTCAAATGAGAGGTTTCTTCAAGTAATTTTTCGTACTCATTTTCAATACTAAGACTTTGACCTTGAAGGGATGATTTTTCATCCAGTAAACTATTTAGTTCAGCTTCTTTTTTTGCAATCTCATCCAATAATCTTTGTTGCTCTGATTTAAGGTTCTTGATTTCATAATTTATATCAACAATTATTTTTTCAATTTCTGTCAAATACCCCCTGGTATTCACAATCTGGAATTTCTTTTCTTCAGAATCCTCAACCAATTGACTTAATTCTTTAAGGTATTCTTCCTTTTCCTTTTTCTGAACATTCAGCAATTCCTCTAATTCTCTCAAGTTATGCTTTCTGTTTAGTATACTTATATTCTGATTGCTTATACTACCTCCAGTAAGACTTCCACCAGGATTAACAACCTCACCATCCAATGTCACTATTCTGGTTTTGAATCCATACTTTTTGGAGTATTTCAAAGCATTGTCCATATCATAAGCAATTATAGTTCTACCCAATAGATTGCTAAATATGTTTGAATATTTAGTATCAAAACTAATTAAATCACTACCATATCCAAAAAGATTAAAGTCTCTTTTATCTTTTTCACTTAAGCTCAGCGAATAAGAGGTTACTGTATTAAGAGGAAGGAATGTTGCCCTGCCTTTATTATTGCGCTTAAGATATCCGATTAATCCCTTAGCTGCATGATCATCTTCAACCACAATGTTTTGGGATGCCCCTCCCAGTGCAATATCAATTGCCTTAAGGTACTTCTTATCCACTGTAAACAATTCAGCAACAAGGCCAATATATCCATCCTTAAGTCCTTTATCTGCTTCTACTGCCTTTAAAATAGACTTGACACTATTAAAGTAACCTTCATATTCATTTTCCATGCTCTTATATAGATTTATAGTGGAATTATTTTTCTCAATTGAAATATTTATTTTTATAAGTTCTGTATCCACAAATGATATTTTTTCCTGGATCTCATTATATCTGGATTCAATATTTTCTAAACTTAATCTTGAATCATCAACATCCTTTGATCTCATTTCAAGGACTTTAACAAGATCCGTTTCACGTTGATTAACTCTTCTTTCCTCCAATTGAAGTCTATCTTTTTCAAGATTTAAATTTTCAAGTCTCCTTGAGATGCTTTCATTAAAGGAGATTATTGTGTTTCCCTGACTTTTCTTATCTGAAAGATTACTATGGGATTCCATTAACTCTTCCTTCTTCTGATTAATGGCATTTTCCAAATACATTATCTCTTGATTTAAGATTTCCTTCTCTTCAGTCAAGTTTTTAAACTCGTTATCCAGAGCATTCTTTGTGGTATTGAGCTTCTGAATCTGAGAATTAGTCTCTAAAAAGAAATTATCATCATCCACCAGGTTTTCTCTGTGAATTTTAATCTCTTCTGTAAGTCTTGACTTCTCCTTATTTAAGTAGAGTTCCTTTTCACTGATCACCTGTACTCTATTCTTATTTCTCTCAAATGTCTGAATGCTTTCCATCTTAAGGGTTCGTTTTTCATCGATCTGAGATTCAAGACTATTTAGTTCATCCTTAGTTGAAGAATAAACCAAATCCAGATTCTTCTCTTCCTCATCAACTATTTCCTTCTCTTCCATTAAGGTATTTCTCTTAATCTGTGATACTTCAAGTTGATTTTTTTGCTTGTTGATTTCCTGTACAGATATACTAACATCAAGGTCCCTTAATTGACCATAAAGATGCTGAAATTTTGTTGCTTTCTCAGCCTCAACTTCTAAAGTATCTCTCTGGGATTTGATTTCATTAAGCAAGTCAGCAATTCTCGTAAGATTATTCTCTGTCTTTTCTAATTTTCTTAGAGCATCATGCTTTCTTGACTTATACTTTACTATCCCAGCTGCCTCTTCAAAGATATTTCTTCTATCCTCTGGTTTATTGGAAAGGATTTCATCAATTTTTCCCTGTCCAATAATGGAGTAACCCTCCTTACCGATTCCAGTGTCCATAAATAGTTCTCTTATATCCTTTAGTCTACAGGAATTCTTATTTATGTAGTATTCACTTTCTCCAGATCTGAACATTCTTCTTGTGACTGCAACTTCTCTATAATCTATGGGTATTTTGCCGGAGGAATTATCAAATGTTATTGTGACTTCAGAAAAGCCTAAAGCTTTCCTCTTCTCCGTACCGGAGAAAATTATATCCTCCATTTTATTTCCCCTAAGGCTTTTTACGCTCTGCTCTCCCAAGACCCATCTAATGGCATCAGCAATATTACTTTTACCACTTCCATTAGGTCCAACTATAGCTGTAACCCTGCTTTTAAACTCCACATCAGTTTTTTCAGCAAAAGACTTAAATCCTTGTATATCTACTTTTTTAAGATACATATGCTCACCTCTTTCAACTATGAAATGTCTAAATAAAAGGCTTCCAAAAGGGAAACCTTTTAAAGTGGGTTTTTAAGCAGATAATTACTGATACAATTATAAACATCAATCAGAATATTTTCCTGATCGAAATTAACAATTATTGAATTATCAATTTCATTACTTCCATATATTTTAAAACCTTTTAAATTATATCTGGTTATGATTTCATTCTTATTACTTCCATGTTGACCTACTAATGCTGAAAGAATCCTGTTGGAAGTTCTTATGGTAAGGAGTTTTCCCTTAAGAGCATCCCGACGCTCTTCAAAGAAGGTATTTAGAATCTCATTATAAACCCATGTCTCAACCAGTTGTCTGAAAGATGGATGAAAAGGTCCAGCAACAACATCTTTTCCCAGTTGAATGTTTTCTGTTGGTTGGAGTCCGATTCTAATGACATTAATATCTTCTATTATACACTTCATAAGGACTTTTCCTGATATCCTAACTGCATCTTCAATGGAGATTGGAATATAGTCTCCCCTATTATACATATTTTCAAGCTGGGTATTCTTAATTATAAGAGTTGGGTAAATTCTAAGGATCTCTGGTTTGATTGAAATAATCTCCCTGGCGGTTCTTAGGGCCTTATCTTCATTATCTCCAGGCAAACCTAGCATCATCTGAAGTCCCAAGGTAAATCCCCATAGCTTAATTAGTCTGGATGCGTTGAAAACATCCTCCCTTAAGTGACCTCTTTCACTTAAAATAAGAACTTGTGGATCAAGAGACTGAACACCAAGTTCAATTATATCAACCTGATACCTTTTCAACAGAGAAAGAATTTCTTCATTGATAGCATCAGGTCTTGTTGAGAGTCTAATTTTATTAATCATTCCTCTTTGCTTATAGTTATATGCCACTGAAAGCAATAGTTCCTGAGTAGGGATATCAATTGCTGTAAAGCTACCGCCATAAAATGCAACCTCAATAAAGCTGTTTTCTTTAAAGGTTTTCAAATGAGAATCAATTGTTTCCTTGACATTTTCCTGGGTAATATTTGTGCTTAGTCCTGTTATTTTCTTCTGATTGCAGAATACACAATCATGGGGGCAACCAAAATGTGGCACAAAGATGGGAATTATATAATGCCTACTCATAATCCTCACCCATTAGTATAAGAGCTTCCTTAGCTGCCAGTTGCTCTGCTTCCTTCTTGTTTCTACCCATTCCTGATCCAATTACATCCTGACCTACATGCACATCCACATAGAACAACTTATTATGATCTGGACCTTCTTCTCTTACCACCCTGTATGTTATCTTTTCTCTTGTAACTTTCTGTAATTTCTCCTGAAGCTGGGTTTTATAGTCAACAAATAGATTCCCCTTGGCAACTTCCTTTACAATATCCTTTTCGAAATTATTTATTAGAAACTTAGTAACAGTCTCAAAATTACTGTCTAGAAATATTGCTCCAGTAATTGCCTCACTTACATCAGCAAGTATTGATTCCCTTTTTCTTCCACCAGTTGCCTCTTCCCCTTTACCTAGCAATAAATAATCTCCCAGTTTTACCTTTTTTGCTGCTAGGGCAAGGGATGATTCGCAAACTACCTTTGCTCTTATTTTAGTAAGTTCACCCTCTGGGTAGAATGGGTATTTTAAATACAAGTACTGACTTACCACTAGATTAATTACTGTATCTCCTAAGAATTCCAATCTTTGATTGCTCTTACTTGGGTGCAAGTTATGTTCATTTGCATAGGAACTGTGAGTAAGGGCTGTTTCCAATAACTCAATGTCCTCGAAATGATACTCTAGATTATCCTGTAATTTTTCAAAATTTTTCCTACTATTATCATCTATCATAATTACTCCCCCAAGCTGCTTATATTAACTAAGCTTACTCTTTATATATGCCTTTGCATCTCCTACAGTTTTTATGTTATCCACATCATCATCTTCAACTTCCAACTCAAACTCATCCTCTAAAGCCATTACCAACTCCACAAGATCCAATGAATCCGCGTTTAAATCATCCTTGAATGATGTTTCCATGGTTATCATACTTTCATCCACATTGAATTGAGTAGCTATAATCTTAATAATTTTTTCAGTTAACATTTTATTCCTCCGTTGTAATTAATTTATTTTCTATTGCCTTGATAACATCTTTTTCAATAAAGGTCTTTAATTGCCCAATACCATTTTTAATGGCATATGAATCGGAACTACCGTGAGCTTTTACCACAGGTTTCTTAGTTCCAAGTAAAGGTGCTCCACCATACTCTCTATAATCCATGGTTTTCTTAAGTTCAGACATCTGTCCTTTAAGGAGTAATGCTCCAATTTTTGTTTTAAGGTTGCTTAAAAAAGCTTTCTTCAAAAGGCTAAAAATTGATGATGCAAGGCCTTCAGTTAATTTTAGAGCAATGTTCCCAACAAATCCATCACAGACCATTACATCCACATCCCCCATGGGCAAATCTCTTCCTTCTATATTTCCCACAAAGTTAATTGGGCTATCCTTTAGTAACTGGAAGGTTTCCTTAGCCAACTGATTTCCCTTTGAATCTTCAGTTCCAACATTAATTAATCCAACTTTTGGATTCTTTTTACCCATAACTTCTTCCATATAAATTGAACCCATCAATGCAAATTGCTGCAAGTACTCCGGCTTTGAGTCCATGTTAGCTCCTGCATCAAGAAGAAGGGATGCACCTTTTAATGTTGGGTACAAAAGTGTTATGGCAGCTCTATCTATTCCTTCAATTCTCTTTACAATAAAAAGACCACCTGCAAGTAATGCCCCTGTATTACCAGCGGAGATTATACCTTCCCCAAGACCATCTTTTAGGGCGTTTAGACCAACCACCAGGGAACTATCCTTTTTTCTTCTAATTGCTATGGCAGGATCATCATCATTGGTTATAATATCCGTTGCATTTAGTATTTCTAACTTATCCTTTGGATATTGATATTTAGCTAGTTCTTTAGTTATTATTTCTTCTGGTCCAGTGATTATAATGTGGATGCCAAATTGGTTAATTGCATCAATTGAACCTTTAACTGTAGACTCTGGGGCATTGTCCCCTCCCATACCATCAACTATAATTTTCATAATATCCCTCACTTTTAGTAGTCATATTATATATTTTAACACATAAAAAAAAGATAGTGAAGCTAATCACTATCTTTTCCATTTACTCGACTACAATAACTTCTTTGCTTTTGTAATAGCCACAGCTTCTGCAAACTCTATGTGGTTGTTTAGGCTCATGACATTGTGGACATTCTACAACTGTAGTTTTATTTAGTCTGTAAGAAGAGGCTCTTCTTTTGTCTCTTCTTGCTTTAGAAGTTTTCCTTTTTGGTACTGCCATTTAAAACACCTCCTTAATCATTTAGAGAAAGTTCCCTTAACTTTTCGAATCGCAAATCAACATTTGAAGTATCACATTGACACTTCTCCTTGTTTAGGTCAGCACCACATTTTGGGCATAACCCTTTGCATTCATCACTGCATAAATTCTTCATTGGTAGGGAACTAACAATTTGATTCCAAATGTACTCTCTGAGGTCTAGTTCATCATCATTATAATAGATAACCTCGTCAGATTCTTCACTGTCATTAGCGTTCCCTGAATCTTTTTTTAATTTTCCTGTTGATTTAAAGCTCATATCCTTCTTAGTTTCTATTAGGCATCTATCACACTGTGAAGTGTAAGTAAAATCTCCGTTTAAATATAGTTGGAATTCTCCATCAACCTTATAGATTTCTCCAGAAACTTTTACCGGAAAGATTATCCCATAATCTTCCAAAATAGGATCATCTATTCTGTTAATTTCATCAGAAAATTTCAGAACAGATTTTGAACTATCAACAAACTTTGTTAAATTGATTAACATCTATGTCACCTCTTAGACTAACACTACTATTATATATACGAGGCATCTATTTGTCAACAATTAGTTACTTAACTAATTCCAAAGTATCCCTTGCGATCATAAGCTCTTCATTAGTTGGAATAACCATAATTGTAGCACTTGCTAAATCCTTATTAATAACAGCTTCTTTTCCTCTTACTTTGTTAAGCTCATTGTCGATTCTTATATTCAAGCACTCTAGTCCTTCACAAACCATTTTACGTATAACATCTGAGTTTTCGCCTATTCCAGCTGTAAATACAAGAACATCAATTCTGCACATTTGAGCAGCATATGCTGCAACGTATTTCTTAACTCTATTTGTGAATACTTGAAGTGCTAATTTAGCTCTTTCATTTCCCTCTTCAGCAGCTATTTCCAGGTCTCTAAAGTCACTGCTTAGTCCTGATATACCAAGAACTCCTGACTTTTTGTTCAACATATTGTTTACTTCATCAAATGTCATACCTTCTTTATCCATTAAAAATGGAATTATTGCTGGGTCAATATCACCAGATCTTGTACCCATAGCCAATCCTTCAAGGGGAGTGAATCCCATACTTGTATCAATTGACTTACCACCTTCAATAGCTGTAACACTTGATCCATTTCCCAAATGGCAAGTAACTATGTTTAGATCTTTAACATCTCTACCTAGAATCTCAGCAGCCCTTAAGGAAACATACTTATGAGAAGTTCCGTGGAATCCGTATCTTCTGATTTTGTACTTCTCGTAAAACTCATAAGGTATTGGGTAGATATAGTTTTCGGCTGGAATTGTCTGATGGAAAGCTGTATCAAATACTCCAACCATTGGTGTGTTTGGCATTAACTCTTTACAAGCTTCAATACCCATTATATTTGGTGGGTTGTGTAATGGAGCAAGCTCAATATTTTTATTAAGTGCATTCATAACTGCTTCATTTATAATAACAGATGATGCAAAATCTTCTCCACCATGAACAACTCTATGTCCTACAGCGCCAATTTCATCCATTGATTCAAGAGCACCATGTTCCTTGTCCACCAATACACCTAGTACAAGCTCTAAAGCTTTCTTATGGTCATTCATAGGCTCTTCGATTACAACTCTTTCCTTGCCAGTTGTATCATGCTTAATTCTTGCACCTTCAATTCCTATCCTCTCTACAAGTCCTTTAGCTAGAACTCCTTCATCAGTCATATCAATCAATTGATATTTTAAGGAAGAACTTCCGCAGTTGATTACCAATATTTTCATCTAATAACCTCCTAATTGTTTTTCTATAACAATAGTATTATATTTATGTTAAAAAATCAACAGATTATACCAACATAAATTAACTTAATAGATTTAAATACTGTAACAATTGTATCAATTAAAAAACAATGGTATTATATTTCTATATCTGGAGGAGATTAAATATGAAGATAATTGGATTTGTTACGGAATACAATCCCTTTCACAAAGGGCATAAACTTCACTTAGAAACTTCAAAGAAGATTTCAAATGCCACCCACTCTGTGGCTGTTATGAGTGGATCATTTGTCCAAAGAGGAGAACCTGCTTTGGTAGATAAATGGTCAAGGGCTAAGATGGCCATCGAAGGTGGTGTGGATCTAGTATTGGAGTTACCTTGTCTTTACTCAATTAGCTCTGCAGAGCTTTTCGCATCCGGTGGGGTTAAGATATTGAATAGCTTAAACTGTATAGATTACTTAGGTTTTGGAAGTGAGATTGGTGAAATTAAGCCCTTAGATGATATTTCCAATTTACTTGTTAATGAGACCAAAGAATTTAAGATTCTACTAAAAGATAGTCTTAAAAAAGGACTCTCATATGCAAACTCACGATCCATAGCAGTGTCCTCTTTACTATCACATGGAGAGTATGATTACAGTGGGATCATCAGCAAATCAAACAATATCCTTGGAATCGAATATATAAAAGCACTTAGAAAACTTGAATCAAAGATTAAACCTGTTACCTTTAGAAGGGTTGGAAGTGATTATAATGACCTATCAGTTGATGTGGAAGTAGCATCTGCATCAGCCATTAGAAATCTTATATTTAATAAGGACCATCTTCAATGTAAACCCTTACTTCCAAAGTCCAGCTATGATATATTAAATGATTTTTATAGTGATTATGGTGTTTTTAATAACCTGGAAAGGTACCTAGATATTATTTCCTACTTATTACTAATCCACAGTAGAAAAGATCTTTCGGATTACTTTGATGTGGAGGATGGATTGGAGAATAGAATCAAGAATTTGAACTTGGAGGACTATAAAATACAGGATATAATTGATGAGGTAACTTCAAAGAGAATAGCTTCCTCAAGGATTAGAAGATTGTTAGTGCACTTATTGCTGGGTATCAAAAAAGAGCAGATTCTAGAGTCGAAGAATCATACACCTGGATATATCAGGGTTTTAGGAAGCAATGAGAAAGGATTTGAAATCATCAATAGAATTAAAAAATCTTCAGAGTTAAATATAATAACTAAGTTCTCTGATGTGAATTCCATTGGCAATAAGACAGATAGGATGCTACTGGATAAAGAAATACTCTCCACAAACCTATATTTCTACGGCTTAAGTGGAAAGCTTGAAAATAGAGATTACGATTATATAAGTACTCCATACATTAAAAAATAGTACCCAAGGGTACTATTTTTCTTTGGTTCTTAACTCTTTTCTATTCTCATTAAGCAGTTGAATAATATCCTTAAAGTGCTCTTGAGCTTCAAATAGGATTTCATCTGCATATTCCATAGCTCCAGCCATTATCTCATCAGAGCTTAGCTGGGCTTTTCTCATGGTTTCTTCAGCTTTAAGTACAGCTTGCCTATATACTTCTTCTCTATCTATAAGGGCTTCTAGCTTTGTTTCAGCTTCGCTTAGCATGGAATCAGCAGCCTTTTGAGCTTCGTCGATGATCCTCTGTCTTTCTTCCTTGATCCATGCGGCTTGTTTAATCTCATCTGGCAGTTTAATTCTTATCTCCTGAATTATATCTAAAATTTCTTCTTTATTAATCATAACCTTATTTGTTAAAGGAACAGAATTTCCAGCTTCTATAATATCTTCCACTTCATCAATCAAAGTCAATAAATCCATTATCTAGAACCCCCTTTGAATTTTTCCTTTAATGCATCTTCAACTACTTTTGGTACAAAACATGATATATCACCATTAAGAGATGCAATCTCCTTTACGATACTTGAACTTAAAAATGATACTTTACTTGATGATACCATAAAATACGTTTCTAATGAAGGGTAAACTTTCCTATTCACCAGAGCCATTTGCATTTCATACTCAAAATCAGAGACAGCTCTTAATCCTCTTATTATGTTATTACAGCCTTTTCTCTTAGCGTATTCAGTCAGTAATCCTTGAAAATGGTCCACTTCAAGGTTCTCAATATCCTTAGTGGCTTCCTTTATCAATTCCATTCTCTCTGTTACAGTGAATACATTATGTTTTTTTGTATTGTTCAAAACCGCGATAATTACTTCATCAAATTTCTCTGAGCATCTCTTTATTATATCTAAATGTCCATTGGTCAATGGATCAAAGCTGCCTGGATAAATAACTTTCATTATTCCACCTCATTTATTTTGTAATATGTCATACTCTTACTTCCATAACGTCTATTATCCGTTTGTATTATTTTACCATAATTTTTATTTAATGTTAATTCTTTATCATGTTCTACGATAATAATTGTGTTATTAGTGATTATGGATGATCCTGATATAAACTCCAGTACACTTTTGAATAACTCCACGTCTTTATAGGGTGGGTCAATGAATATATAATCAAAAACCAAGCCCTGAGTATCTAGTAATTTAAGTGCAGAAATAGCATCTTTTTGCAAAACAACAGCTCTGTTATCCAAACGTGTTTTTGAAAGATTCGAGGAAACCAATTGCGCTGCCTCCTTGGATTTATCAATAAAATACACAAGTCTAGCACCTCTACTTAGGAATTCAATTCCTATGCCTCCAGATCCTGCAAAAAGATCAAGCATTACTGTATCTTCATAGATTTTTCCAATTATATTAAACATAGACTCCTTTATTCTATCTTCTGTAGGTCTAATATCCTTATTCTTTGGTGAAATAAGCTTATGCCCTTTCCTATCTCCTGATATTACCCTCATACAATCCACCTTCTTTTATATATTAATTGTCTCCTGACTAAGTTCATTCCATAATTGCTTGATTCTACTTCTTAAATTAAAGTATTTTGGGTTAGTCTTAAAATCTTCCTGGGATAGCAATTTGAATGCATCATCCTGAGCGTATTTTAACAAATCCATGTCCTTAAAAAGATTTGCAACCTTCAGCTCTGGAAGTCCATGCTGTCTTGTCCCAAAGAATTCTCCAGGCCCTCTAAGTTCAAGATCCTTCTCAGATATTTTGAAACCATCAGTACTACTCTGAAGTATCCTCATTCTCTCCCTTGAAATCTTGCTATTACTGTCATTTATTAGAATACAGTAGGATTTGTATTCACCTCTACCTACCCTACCCCTTAATTGATGAAGCTGTGCTAGTCCAAATCTTTCTGCATTTATAATAAGCATAACATTTGAATTTGGAACATTGACCCCTACCTCAATAACAGTAGTGGAAATGAGAATTTGAGTTTCATTCTTCTTAAATGCTAGCATTATGTCATCTTTTTCCCTTTGCTTCATCTTTCCATGTAACAAAGATATGTTTATATCCTTGAACACACCTACCTTTAATCTATTATATAGTTCTTCAGCTGATTGAATATCCAAATCTTCATTTTCTTCAATGAGAGGACATACAATATAAGCTTGTCTTCCTTCTTTAATCTGCTTTAGAATAAATTCATAAATTCTATCCTCATAATCAGTTCCCACTGCGTAAGTTTCAATTTTTTGCCTACCCGGTGGTAAGGAGTCAATTATTGATATATCTAAATCTCCATAAAGGATTAAAGCCAGTGTTCTTGGTATGGGAGTTGCAGTCATTACTAATACATCAGGATTAATACCCTTATCCACCAGATTCAACCTTTGTTTAACACCAAATCTGTGCTGTTCATCTGTAATTGTAAGCCCTAGATTATTAAAGGTTACCCCATCTTGAATAATTGCATGAGTTCCTACAATTATATCTATCTCGCCTTCCTTTAATTTCCTTACCACTTCATCCTTAGCCTTCTTACCCATACTTCCCGAGAGTAGTTCTATTCTTACATCCCTTCCCTTTAAAACCTCTTTAATGCTAATATAATGTTGCTGAGCTAAAATTTCTGTAGGTGCCATCATGGCTGCCTGGTAATTATTAAGCACAGCATTATACATTGCAATTATACCTACAATTGTCTTACCAGAACCTACATCTCCCTGAACCAATCGATTCATTATCAGTGGTTTTGTCATATTCTCAAGGATTTCATTAACCACCCTACTCTGTGCATCAGTTAATTTAAATGGCAGTGTATCTATGAATTTATACAACTCATCATTTACTATGAAGCTTATACCTTCGGTTATATTTGAATTACTTTCCTTAAGCATCAATAAGCCCAATTGAAGGACCAGTAGTTCCTCATATGACAATGATCTTCTGGCTCTCTCATACTCACTGTAATTTGATGGCTTATGCATCTTTAGTATACTTATTATGGAGTCCATAAGGTTGTGCTTATCCATCAACTCAGCAGGTAATATGTTGTTAAATAAATTCATATAGTTGTCTAGACTATTATGGATGATTTTGGTCATTTCCTTGTTACTAATGCCTTGAGTTAATCTATATATGGGAGTTAAGCCTTGTGTACTTACTCCTTCTAAATATGGTTTAATATCTGGATTTAGGATTTGTCTTTCAAATCGGTTTGCTGTGTATTTCCCATATACAAAGTACTTTTCTCCTACCTTAAATCTATCCTTTAGATAGTCTTGATTAAACCATACAAGACTACCATCCAGGGTCCCATCAGTTACTGGTACCTTAAGAATACTCAGACCTTTTCTTGGTCTAGACAATACACCTTTAGATTTTACTTGAATAATAAATGCATTCTTTTGATTATGGATACCTGTTAAGAAATTGACCATATTGGATTGGTCTTCAAACTCTCTGGGAAAATGAAGAAGTAGATCCCTGAGATTGTTTATCCCTAATCTTCTAAGGCTGTAAGCTCTTTTTGGTCCTACTCCTTTTATATATTGAATATCAGTGTATAAATCCATCCCTACCCCCCCCTATAAAGGAAACCCTACCAAAGGTAGGGCTATTCTATAGCAAATATATAATAATAAAGAGGTTGACCTCCATAAATTAATTCCACATCATAATCATCATATATTTCTTCTAGTTCTTCTACTAATTCATTAGCTTCTTCTTCGCTGATGTCACTGCCATACATAACAGTAATAATTGATTTTTCATCATCAACTAATTTCTCTAATAATTCAATGGCAACATCCTTGGTATTATTACCAGAAGCTAGAATATCCTTTTCAGATAATCCTATAATGTCATCCTTCTTAATTCCCTTGCCATTGAACTCAGTATCCCTTACAGCAAAGGTAATTTGTCCAGTTACCACATTTTTTATTGATTCATTCATCATCTGAAGATTATCATCTAATTCTGCTTCCTCATTTAATACAAGCAAAGCAGCTATTCCCTGTGGGATAGTCTTTGTGGGTAATACACTTATGCTTCTAGTGCTTAGATGCTTGGTTTGTTCCGCAGCCAGGATTATATTGCTGTTATTTGGAAGTATTATTACATGCTCACCTCTGGTTTTTTCTATGGCTGAAAGAATATCTTCTGTACTTGGATTCATCGTCTGTCCACCAGAAACTATAACATCAACATTTAAATCCTTAAAAAGGGCATCTATTCCTTCACCTATTGATATTGCTACCACAGAGTACTTCTTGTCAAGCTTGAATTCTTCCATTTGCTCTGCTTCAAGATCCATTTGGATCAGTTCATCCTTTAGCAGAACTTCTTCGTGCTGATATCTCATATTGTCGATTTTAATATCGCTGAGCTCTCCAAGTTTAAGAGCCTTTTCCAGTACTTCCCCAGGATTGTTGGTGTGAACATGGACCTTTATTATACCTTCACCGCCTACAACAAGCAGTGAGTCTCCATGAACAGCTATTTCCTCTCTAAATGTTTCAATATCAGAAAAACTTGTGTTAATCATAAATTCAGTACAATAACCGAATTCTATATCATCAGTATCAATATGTTCTCTTCTTCTTGGTTTCTCCACAACTACAGGCATTGATTCCTTAACAAGACTTAAGGCACTGGTTTCATCAGCTAAGGCATTATATGCTCCTGTTAAAATATATAATAATCCCTTACCACCAGCATCAACTACTCCAGCCTGTTTTAACACTGGAAGCATATCTGGTGTCTTTTTTAAGATCTCATTACCATGCTGAATAACCTTAGCTAAGAATTCAACCATGTCTTCCTCTTGAGAGTATATTGACATGGCCTTTTCACCACATTCCCTGGCTACTGTCAGTATAGTTCCTTCAGTTGGTTTCATTACAGCCTTGTAAGCAGTATCTGCTGCCTTTTTTAGAGCTTTAGCCAATGTTTCAATATCAATTACTTCCTTATCTTCTAATCCGTTGGCAAAACCTCTAAAAAGTTGTGAAAGAATAACTCCAGAATTTCCCCTTGCACCCATCAGTGATCCTTGACTTACTGCCTGAGCAACTTTTGAAGCATTGTTATCATCAATACTCAAACCTTGCTTAAGAGCAGATTTAATTGTTAAAAGCATGTTTGTTCCAGTATCTCCATCTGGAACGGGAAAAACATTCAATGAGTTTACCTCATCCTTATTTTTTTCCAACGTTACTGTTGCATTTTCCAGTAAAACTTTTAGCTTATATCCATCAATATAGTTTGTTTTCAATGGTTGTCCCCCCTAATTACTTATCGACGCGTATACCCTGAACATAGATGTTTACATTCTCTACCTTAAGTCCAGTGAAGGTCTCAATATTAAATTTAACCTTGTCGATTATGTTTTTACACACTACAGATATTTTTACCCCATATTCAAGTATAACATGCATATCGATAGTAACCAGGTTATCCTTGATACTAACCTTGATACCCTTTGTAAGTGATTCTGCTTTTAGCAATTGAAATAATCCGTCCTTTGCATCCTTAGATGCCATTCCCACAATACCATAGCTTTCCATGGCAGAAATCCCGGCTAAGCTTGCAAAAACACTATCATCTATGCTTAAAAACCCAAAATCCGTTTTTGATTTGACTGGCATTAATATCTCCTCCTCGCATTAAATGCTATCCATATCATTTTACAATAATAATCACAATTCTTCAACTAAATATAATTGTTTTCATATATTTTTGGTTGCATTTGGATATACACCTGTGTTAGAATATAATATGTTGCAGAAACTGAAAATGAAAATAATTTGATACACGTTATGAATTAAGGAGGTGCTTTCATGGCTAAGATATGTGAAGTTTGTGGAAAAAGTAAGGTATTCGGAAATAAAGTAACATTCTCAAATAAAAAGAGTTCAAGAACTTGGTCTCCTAATATTAGAAAAGTTAGAGCTGTTGTAAATGGATCAGTAAAGAGAATAAATGTTTGTACAAGATGTCTAAGATCTGGTTATGTTACAAGAGCGGTTTAATAACTACTTACAAACCTAAAAAGCTTACAATGTAAATATTTACATGGTAAGCTTTTTTTTAGTCTTTTGATAAAATCAATAGTGCCTCTCCCTTTTCAAGGATGACCTCTCCATAATCATCAACGACGAAATTGCTTATTCCAAGACTTGTACTGTACTCAAGGTATTCTCCATCCAGCTCATAATAAAAACCTCTTAAGGTAAGAACTATACCCTCCAAACTCAATGGTATAACGGAGATGAACTCCTTATCCTTTTTTTCAACTTTAGTTGATGATGGTAAATAGATAATAATATTATTATCATCAATAATTCTCCCTATTATTCCAATTTTATCCAGATTTCGAAGGAGAGAAATATTAGAAAGAGAATGATCCAGTCTTGTGCCTGTACATCCAAACATCAAAATCTCATTTATACCCTTATAGATCAAATAATCAATGGCTATTTCAGTATCTGTCTTATCCTTCTCAATTGGGTATTTCAAAATACTTATATCCTTTTCTTTACTCCATAGTAGAGTATCTTCTTTCACGGAGTCCAGGTCCCCAATTAGAATATGTGGCAGTATATCAATTTCCTTCAAATAATTCAATCCACTATCCACAGCAACTATAAAATCATTCTCCCTTATGTGCTGTTTAAGTTGAACAACATTAATACTCCCACCGGATACTAAAACGCCTCTCATAAAAAATTCCCCTTAATTAATAAATTTCTGTAAAGGTTTCCAAATAATCATAAATACCACCAAGGATATTATCAACTCAGGAATAAGGTATGATGCATTGTATCCTATTGAATAGATCCATGGATTCTGATCACCTGCATATTCTGCAAAGAATACCACCCCTGATAACACGTGGGATATTAATCTTCCAAATATTCCAAGGGATACTCCTAGAACAAGTATACCATAGCCACTTTGCTTTTTGTTCTTATAAAAATGATAAACTACTCCAGCAAGTCCCAGCAATCCAAAAGCTATTGGATAATCCAACAGAACTTGAACCGGATGGAAAAAGTATGGCTTTAGGATAAAATCTAGAACTCCATAGATTGCACCAATTGTCAATCCAGGTACCAAACCCCATCTTATTGCATATAACAAAAGAGGAATCATGCTACCCGCTGTTACACTTCCACCATATGGTGCCTGATAAACCTTAATATAGCTTAGCAATACTGAAAGGGCTATCATCATACCTCCCTCAGTAATCATCAACACTTTGCTTCTTTTTCTTTCCATTATATACCCTCCTCGTCTTTTTAACAGCCTGAAGATTGTATAATAAAAAACTCATCACCGATAGGCAATGAGTATATTATCTATACACACTTCCCTCCGCTAGAATTACCTAGTTCAGGTTTTAAGGGTCGAGGTTTACCTCTCTCAGCTATTGCTCCCCTAGTGCTGTTATTCTTTTGTTCAGTTATATTTTATCATACTGAATATATATTTCAAGTAAATCTAGAAATATTCAACATTATTTACTTTCCTAAACCCAAGACCTATGGATTCGTCCAGGGTTATCTTTGAGAAATTGAAGGTGGCACCACCTTCAATTGGGTCTTCTTTAAGAAGTACAGGACCATCTAGATCAACCTTTGTAATTATGCCCCTTGCAGCTGCAAGATGGACAGCAGCAGTTACACTTAACTTACTCTCCAACATGCATCCTATCATGCATTCCACATTATATAGACTTGCCATATCCGCTATTTTTATAGCGTTGTATATACCACCGGTTTTCATCAACTTTATATTAATCAGATCAGCTGCTCCCATATTTATAATTTTCATTGCATCAAGGGGCGAAAAAACACTCTCATCTGCAAGTATTGGAACATCAACATTGTCTGTTACCAACTTCAGTCCCTTTAGATCATGGGCTAAAACAGGCTGTTCAACTAACTCCAAGCATAATCCCTCATCTTCCATCTTTCTTATTGTTCGTATTGCCTCCTTTGGAGTCCA
>JAUWAD010000099.1 GCA_030602225.1 Bacillota bacterium
TCTTCAAATTTAGATTAAGAAATGGTAGCATTTCTGTAATATCAATAAATGAAGGCTTTAAGAGTATAAAAAATGTTAATTTATAGTAATAAAAATATTTACTTATTTTAGTAATTTCAAACAAAGCAAAGATACATTAAAAATAATCTCTCATGACTGGGAGATTATTTTTTTAAATTCAAAAAGAGGTTCGACAAATGATTTTTATAGCAAACAACATCTTTAAATGATAATATATATGATATGTTAATAACAATTGGAAGGGTAATTTAATGAATAAGAAAATCATAGTTTTAATATTATTAATAGTATTTGTAGCTTCACCTTCATCCTTTGCCTTTGGTGATGTTGAAACCTACAGAGTAGCAGGAGACATACAGTTTCCTCCATATGAGTATTTGGATACCGATGGAGTATATAAAGGTTTTAATGTTGATTTATTAAAGGCCATAAGCCTTGTGACTGGCATGGAGTTTGAGTTTATACCCATGAAATGGGAGGATGCATTTCGTTCCATTGAAAGAGGTCAGGCTGATATAATTCAAGGAATGAAGGAATCCGAAGATCGAAGGACCAGGTTTAATTTTACCGATTCATTACTTCTAAACTCTCAATCCATTTTTGTTAGAGCGAACTATTATTCCATAAATAACAATTCTGATCTAGTGGGGAAGACACTTGCAGTGATGAAGGAAGATATTGTCTATTTTGAGCTTAGCAGGATAAAGGATATTAATATAATTCAATATGATACCATGGAGGAAGCAGTATATGGAATGATTAATGGTGAAGTGGATGCAATGGTTGGAAATACTCTAACGGTAAATTACATATGTAAGGAAAACCATTGGATTGACCAGGTGAAAATAGTTGGGCAGACATTAAATGAGCAAAAATATTCCATGGCAGTATCAAAGGATAATCCTCAATTACTTAGAAGTTTAAATGAGGGTTTGGATGAAATTCAAAAAAATGGAATGTATGATGCACTTTATAGAAAATGGTTTGGGACTCCTATAAGAAATTCTAAGGAGGAAACAGAATTCCAGATAAAGATGCTACTATTTGGACTTGCTGTTCTAATTCTAATATTACTAGTTGTTCAACTAATCAATAGGAAGTTAAAGAGAATTATTGAAGAAAAGACCAGGGAAGAAAAAATTCTAGTAAATGAATTGAGAAACTATGATAAGTTACAATTTATGGATAAGATAATATCATCATTAGCCCATGAGATCAGAAATCCGTTGACTTCTGTTAAGATATACACTACACAGATGAAGAATAAACTGGATAATGAAGAATTTATGCTGGCCGCATCCAATGATATACCTGAGGAAATAGATAGAATCGATAGCCTGATCAAGGAGTTCATGGAATTTACATCCCCTAGAAAACCTCAGATTAAAGTACTTAATTTAAGGGAGGAGCTGGAAAATACCATCAAGTTTATAAAACTTCAGATTAAGGATATTCAGGTGGATATGGAAGTGGATAAGGATATTCATATACTTTTTGATGCAGGTCATTTCAAGCAGATAGTATTGAATGTATTACTAAATTGCAAGGATGCTTTAAGTTTTACTAATAATCCTCATATAGGAGTATATGGTTTTGAAAGTAAGGATGGTGTGGTATTGCGTTTTGAAGATAATGGATGTGGAATGACTGAAGAAGGATTGGATTATATATTTGAACCATTTTATACCACAAAGGATAATGGAAATGGTGTGGGAATGTTTGTTGTGAAGAAGCTAGTGGAAGAGAATAAAGGGAAAATTCAGGCTATAAATAATATATCTGGTCATGGAATGAGCATTATTCTCCACTTAAAGCGAGGTGTGATACATGAAAACTAAAATACTAATAGTTGATGATGAGTTGAAAATATTAAGAGCTTTGAAGTTTCTTCTTGAGGATGATTATCATGTGTTTACATGCGATAATATCAAGGAAGCCAAGGAAATATTCACCAATGAAAAGATAAATCTTGTATTGCTGGATCTAAGACTTACTGAAGGTAGTGGACTACTCCTAATGGAAGAACTACTCAAAATAGATAGAAATGCAACTATAATAATAATGACTGCGTATTCAACAATAGAGAATTCCATAAAGGCTATTAAATCAGGAGCATACTACTTTATAACAAAACCAGTTGATAACGACCAACTACTACTACTGCTTAAAACTGCTGAGGATAAGCTTAGCTTGAAGGAAAAGGTAGAAACTCTGGAGAATCACTTGAGAAAGAATCTAATTGGTGAATCGTCTGCAATAAAGGATATTAAGAAGATTATTCAAAAAGTAAAGGATACAGATGCAACCATACTCATAACTGGAGAAAGTGGAACGGGAAAAGAACTAATTGCTCAGCATATCCATAGTGGTAGCAATAGATCAGCTAAGCCCTTTATAGCTATTAATTGTGCAGCCATGCCCAGTGAGCTGTTGGAAAGTGAACTTTTTGGTTATAAGAGAGGATCATTTACTGGTGCAATAAAGGATGAAATTGGTCTTATTAGAAAAGCCGAAAAAGGGACACTATTTCTGGATGAAATAGGAGAAATGGATATAAAGCTTCAATCTAAGCTATTAAGATTCCTTCAGGAAAAAGAGGTTAGGCATCTTGGGGATGATAAGGACTTCCCTGTGGATGTTAGAATTATATGTTCAACGAACAGAGATCTTAAGGATGAGATTGGAAAGGGAAATTTTAGGGAAGATCTTTATTACAGAATCAACGTTATTAATATCGTTGCCCCTCCACTAAGAGATAGAATTGATGATCTTGATTTATTGGTCCCTTACTTTATTGATAAGTATAGGATTTCATTTAACAAGAATGTTATTGGAATAAGTGATGAAGCTATGAACCGATTAAAGAGCCATAGTTTCAGTGGGAATATTAGAGAGCTTGAGAACTTAATCCAAAGGGCAGTATTATTAAGTGGAGAGGAGATTATAGACCTTGATACACTTAATCTTAATAATCCAAATATGATTAAGAAAAACCTGGATATAAGCGATAATTACATTAAAATATATCAGGGAGAATCCATGAAGGATATAGAAAAAAAGGCAATAGAATTTGCTCTGGAAGTAAATGGACAGAATAGGAAATGGACTGCAGATAGTCTGGGTATCAGCGAAAGATCTCTTAGGTATAAAATTAAGGAGTATGAGTTGTAGAAAACTTTGTTATACTTAACGAAACTTTTATTATGAATATTGATATATAAGGACTACATTGACAATAAGTTATGGGCATAAGTTCATAAATGTTGAAATTGACACATTCATAACAAAAAAATTAACGTTTTTTACTTGTTCATTATTGGTTAATTTGGTATTATAGTAATTGTTCAAGTATGTAAGTTTGTATATAAGTATCTGATCTAGTTAGAGATATTTTTAACAATAACATACAACATTTTAAGGTTATACATATTAGTATATAAGAAAAGGAGAAGAGGAAATGACAAAAAATAGAATAGTAAGCTTAGTACTAATTGCTTTGATTTCTGTTGGTGTTCTATTTATTGGTGGAAACATCATGGATAGTGGAGCAAGTATTGCGCAAGGGCTAGCTGATGGTACATATGAAGGTGTAAGCGATTTAGGAATGCATCCTGGACTTAGGGTACATGTGGAAGTCAAGGATGGTATGATTGTAGATATTAAGGTTGTTTCTCATGATGAAACACCAGGAATAAGTGATCCAGCAATTTCTGGAGTACCTGCAGCAATAATAGCTGCACAGGCATTAGAAGTGGATGTGGTATCAGGTGCAACCATGACATCAAATGCCATAATAGAAGCTGTAAAAATTGCATTGGAGTCAGAACCAGGAGTTAGTGCACCAGTTATGGAGTATGCTGATGGAATCTATGAAGGTGCTAGTGACATAGGAATGTATCCAGGACTTAAGGTTCAAGTTACTGTTGAAGGTGGAAAGATTGTTGATGTAAAAGTAATTGCCCATGAAGAAACACCAGGAATCAGTGATCCGGCAATTTCAGGTGTACCTGAAGCGATTGTTGCAGCTAATTACTATGATGTGGATGTGGTATCAGGAGCAACATTTACTTCTCAAGCTATTATGGAAGCTGTAAAATTAGCATTGGAAGCTGGTCCAGTTGGTGGAGAAGAACCAAAGATACCATCTGATTTAGTATATGTAGATGGAGTATATGAAGGTTCAAGTGATAAGGGAATGTATCCAGGACTAAAGGTTGAGGTTACTGTTGAAGGTGGAAAGATTGTTGATGTAAAAGTAATAGCCCATGATGAGACACCGGGAATAAGTGATCCAGCCATTTCTGGAGTACCTGAAGCAATTGTTTCAGCTAATACTCCAAGTGTTGATGTGGTATCAGGAGCAACATTTACTTCTGAAGCTATAATTGAGGCAGTAGCATTGGCATTACAAAATGCCATTTCAACAGATGAACATGTTGAAGAAGTGGAGTATGCAGATGGAGTATATGAAGGTATAAGTGATGAAGGAATGTATCCAGGACTAAAGGTTGAGGTTACTGTAGAAGGTGGAAAGATAGCAGGAGTAAAAGTAGTAGCTCATGAAGAGACACCAGGAATCAGTGATCCAGCTATCTCAGGAGTACCAGAAGCAATTGTTACTGCAAACTCATATAATGTAGATGTGGTATCAGGAGCGACATTCACTTCAAAAGCTATAATGGAAGCTGTTAAATTAGCATTAGAAAACGCTAGATAGTAAAAAGATCTCTGTAATGAAAATTACGGAGATCTTTTTAATTAACCACAATGAATTTTCATAATATAACCACAATAAAGCATTCTAGTGATATAATCATAGAGAAAGATTTACTTAAGGAGGAAGATTTAATGAAAGAATTAATGAACTATGTAGAAGGTATAAAGGATGAAATCATAGGTTATAGGAGGGATTTTCATAAATATCCTGAAACTGGATGGACAGAAGTAAGAACTGCATCCATTATTATCCATGAACTCATTTCTTATGGTTATGATGTGAAATATGGTAGAGATGTTATTGATGAAGGAAGTAGAATGGGAGTACCTTCAGGGGAAATTCTAAGGAAAGCATATGAAAGAGCAAAGGAAAATGGAGGGAAATTAGAATATATTGAAGATATTAAGGATGGATTTACAGGAGTAGTTGGGACGATGAAATTTGGTGAAGGACCTGTGGTAGGTCTTAGGTTCGATATTGATGCACTGAATATACTAGAGAGCTCATCTGATGATCATCTACCATTTAAGGAGGAATTTGCATCAGTAAATGAAGGTGTGATGCATAGCTGTGGACATGATGGTCACGCTGCAATTGGTCTTGGAGTTGCAAAAACCATTGCAATGAATAAGGATAAATTTAAAGCAGGAAGTGTAAAGCTTATCTTTCAACCGGCAGAAGAAGGTGTTAGGGGAGCAAAATCAATGGTTACAAAAGGCATTCTAGATGATGTGGATTATGTAATTGGTGGTCATATAATGGCTAACGAAGAGTTTGGTAGTCTGGTTTGTGGAAATAATGGATTCTTGGCAACTACGAAATTGGATGTTAAATTCATTGGTTTACCTTCCCACGCTGGAGGCGCTCCAAATGAGGGCAAGAACTCATTATTGGCAGCTTGTACAGCAGTTTTGAATCTTCATTCCATTCCAAGACATAACCAAGGTGCAAGTAGAATTAATGTGGGTTCATTGATTGTTGATGGAGATAGAAATATAATTCCTCACCAAACTACAATGAAGGTTGAGACTAGAGGACAAACAACTGAAATAAATGAATATATTAAGGAATATGCAGAGAGGATTATAAAGAATTCCGCTCAGATGCATGACTGTAAGTACGAGATAGACTATGTTGGTGAATCCATATGTGCAACTTCTGATGAAGAAATAGCTGGGATTATTCAAGAAGTTGGGAAACATACAGATGGGATAACTTCCATACAACTGATCTCAGATAAGCCTTCTGGTAGTGAAGACTTCATGTTTATGGTGGATAGAGTACAAAAAAATGGTGGTAGAGCAACTTACTTTACCCTTGGAGGAGCACAAGGAGATTTCAAACCTGGGCACCATACTCAAGGCTTTGATTTTTATGAAGAAATACTCCCAATCGCTGTGAAGATATTTACTAATTCACTTGAAATTATTTTGAGTAACAATAAGTGATCCATATTTAATAATTAGCTTTTCAAATTAATCATGAAAGGGGATCCTATGGCTGATATTATAGTTAGAGTACGTGTTACGAATTATTAGGAAGACTTGGAAGGGATAAGGCTCTTAAAACAGTTGATTATTTGTGGATTTAGTGAGAGTGAATTATTGATTCCTTATGGTGGTACTGATTTTTCAAGCAAAGTTGGTAAATTGGCTGGGAATCATTTTCTGACAATAGTTAAAAAAATGATAAGTTAAGGGAAATAGAAGAAAAGATATTGTGGGAAGGTACACAGAAAGTAGAGTTTGAGTTAATAAGATAGATTAGAATAACAATATAGGGATGAAAGCCATTTTACAGTGATTTTCATTCCTATATTGTTGGTTATATTATAGTAATCAGAGAAGTAGGAAAAATTGATAAATTACATTGGAGGATCAATAGAAATGAAAAG
>JAUWAD010000044.1 GCA_030602225.1 Bacillota bacterium
AAGCACGACAGGGATATTAATGCTGCCATCAATATAAAAAACGAAGCCATAAGACTTCTAACCGCAGGGACTGCGGGGGTAGCCTAATAATAAAGCGACCATTAGGTCGCTGTTCTTAGGAATCTCCCACTTCAAAATGGCTTTGCTGTTTAAGTGGGGGTAGTTCAATATAGCTTTTCAATTATCTTTTCAGTATCAACCAACCACTTTGGTATGAACGCTCTTATGGTTTTCTTTGGATCTACTACTTGGGATATCTTAAGATCCATGGCAATACTCCCCAGAAGATATGCTTCCTCAAAACTGAGATCCAGTACTTTTGAAAGTATTCTAACAGCTTCTTCAGTGCCTGAATATATGGCCTTATCAATATCATCACCGGAAGCCACAATCATGGTTCCAAGATTGTTCTCAACAATTGGCCAGTTAATATGCTTATTCTTAATCACTTCAACATACAGTCTAACCTTAGCTGGAATTTCAAGACCAGTAAAGCAGACTTCCCCATCTCCCATCATGGCATGACAATCTCCAAGGGCAAGTAAGGCCCCCTTCTGATTCACTGGAAAATAAAGTGTTGAGCCCTCCCTGATATCAGTTGTATCCATATTACCTCCATGCTTCCAAGGTGTTTGTGTTGGACAGTCTCCTTCCTGATCAGATGGGGCAACCCCTATAACACCAATCATGGGGTTTATAGGAAGTTTCATCCCATTGAAGTCAATATATCCATCTTCAATGTTAAATATTTTCACAATGGGAACTTTAGCCAGATCAGCCAGCACTCCATGACCAGGCACCACTGCTGCAGTACCCTTATCTGCCACATCTATCTTATCTATCCTAACTTTCAGTATGTCTCCTTTTTCTGCTCCATTTACTTGAATTGGACCAGTGGCAGGATTTATCCTGTCAAAGTCAATTTCCATCAGCACCTGATCTTCCCTTTGGATTTGCTGATAGAAACAATCATTTGTTTCAACAAGAATACTTTCACCAGAATTAATACTTATCACCGGTTCCATATTTGGTTTGAAGGTAAAGATCACCTTATCTCCGCCAAGATGATTCATCAGAAGTCCCCCTTCATTTCCGGAATTATATTAATGGCCTTCTTATGAACAAGAAAGCTTACCATTGATTTTGCTGCGTTCCAGGCAAGTGCGTTCATGGTTTTCTGTGTTCCTGCAGATATGTGTGGACTTGTAATTACATTATCCATCTTTAAAAGTGGGTTATCTAAATCCATAGGCTCCTTTTCATACACATCCAAGCCAGCTCCTGCAATCCTACCTTCTTTAAGAGCTTCTATCAATGCCAGTTCATCAATTACTGGTCCCCTTGATGCATTTATTACAATGGCATCCTTCTTCATCATTGAAAATTCATTATGGCTTAGTATATGATAGGTCTCATCCGTAAGTGGAGTTAGCAATACCACATAATCACTTATCTTCAAAAGCTCATCCTTCTCCACATATCTTACCCCTAGCTTCTCTTCAGCCTCCATCTTCCTGCTTCTATTATAATACACCACATCCATGTCAAATCCCAACGAACATCTCTTCGCAACCATTTCTCCGATTCTTCCCATTCCTATTATACCAACAGTACTACCGGAAATATCCTTACCAAAAAGATGAGAATTATCTATTCTTGTCCACTTTCCTTCCTTAACAAAGGAATTTAATTCAGTAATTCTTCTTCCTGTTGCAATCAATAACCCCATTACGAAATCAGCCACGGTGTTATCCAGAATTCCTGGAGAGTGGGTTCCAGCAACCCCTCTATTCTTCATAGCCTCAATATGGAAGTTGTTGTATCCCACTGTGATATTACTGATAACCTTCAGCTTGCTTCCATGACTTAACAGATTTTCATCAATTCTTGTCCCTAAAACTACTGCTCCTTCCACATCTTTTATTGCAGCTACCACATCTTCATAGGTATTTGGCTTTGAAAAATCAAGGGTACTTAGGTTTGTGAACTCTTCTAGATAATCTTGAATTTCCTTCACAACTGGATAAGCTAATAGTGCCTTTGGTTTACTCAAAATAATCATCCTCCTACTATCTTAACTCTGGGATTATAACATCTGACCCTCTTCCTTCCAAGACCTCAACCAATGCCTTGGCTGCAAGCATTGCCATATCATCCCTTGTCTTCTCAGTTGCTGAACCTATATGGGGTAGAGTAACCACATTATCCATCCTCAGTAATGGATTGTTCTTATCTATGGGTTCCTTCTCAAAAACATCCAGTCCAGCTCCTGCTATCCTACCTTCTTCCAATGCCTTTATCAATGCCAACTCATCCACCACTGGTCCCCTTGATGCATTGATGAAAAAAGCATCTTTTTTCATAAGATTAAATTCCCTTTCACCCATTAGGTGATAGGTCTCATCACTTAGGGGAGTCATAACCATTACAAAATCAGATTTTTGAAGCACTTCATCCATACTCAGATACTTTGCATTGTACTTCTCTTCTGCCAGTTTGTTCCTTTTTCT
Organism: Bacillota bacterium; assembly: GCA_030602225.1. Lineage (GTDB taxonomy): Bacteria > Bacillota > Clostridia > Tissierellales > Tissierellaceae > Gudongella. The sequence continues at coordinate 2,511 of JAUWAD010000044.1, forward strand.
ATTGTAATAGAGTATATCCATATCAAATCCTAGATTCGCTCTCTTTGCTACACATTCACCTATTCTACCCATGCCTATTATACCTAGGGTTGATTGGTGTATATCCTTGCCAAGGAACTTACTTACATCACCCTTTTGCCAATTACCATTCTTCGTATCCCTATCTGCCTCACATAATCTTCTTCCCGTATTAATTATCAACCCCATTATTGTATCAGCTACTGTTTCATCCAGGACTCCTGGAGTATGAGTACCAATAATGTTATACTTTTTCATTGCTTCCACATCAAAATTGTTATATCCAACACTTATATTGCTAACTGCTTTTAGTTTCTTAGCGTGGGATAATAAATTTTCATCAATCTTCATTCCTACTTGAATGATACCATCAACATCCTTGATAATCTCCAATATTCCATCAAATTTCTTAGGCTTAGAGAAATCCCAAATCACAACTTCACAATTCTCCCTTAAGTAATCCTCCACAAAACCAGGAATTGGATTTGCTATGAAAATTTTTGGCTTTGACATTCTATAATTCCTCCTTACTTAACTATCCATAATAAAATCAAAGTTGAAGCAAATGCTACTAAAAATTGCAATGGTGCATACTTCCTGTATTCCTTATATAACTCATCAGTGGCTACTCTCATTTCTCCTATGGTAAGAACCTGGCATAGGTGTAGTGGTGAAAAAAAGTATCCAAGGAACGATAATACCAATAAGAAATAAGCATAGATATGAACTTGATTTTCTGGAAGACTCATCATCCCCAGCATTGGAAGTGTAATGGCCAAAGATGATGTTGGATAGCCTGTTATAAAACCAAACACTATTGAAACCAAGGCAAAGATAAGAAGAATTCCAATTCCTGATTCAATACTTAAAAGAACATTTTCAACCACCAGAAGCATTTTATCTAGCTGCAATATAATATCTTTAAGTAGCAATATGGATACGACAATCAGTATGGTATTTATATTTATTCCCTTAATAATCTGATTTATGAATCCTGTTTTATTACTAAGTAAAAATGCTGCAAATATGGAAAAAATCATGGATATGAAAAAAGGTAATCCAGTTATGGCATTAATTACAACTGATAAGTATATTGGTGATGTATAAATCAGGAATTTAATAATATTTCCTAGTATATTCCTCTCCCTTTGTATCTTATCAGTCTTTATATCCTTGATAAATAATGTATATCCTAAAAATACAGTGGAGGCAACAAATATAAAACCATAGCCCACAACCTTGTATATATTTATATCTGGTAGTGCTGCCCTTATAAAAAGTAATGATGTTGTAAATGGCAGAACCATCATTGATATATGCCTGAAAATCAGATTAATGACTGCCCTTCTTGGTCTTTCAATCTGAACTTCTTCACCTATGGTGTTGATAAATGGAGCAGACAGTATTGCTCCCCCAGGTACAGCCATTAAGCCGATCATAGAAGGAATAATCATTAAGATTATCTTCTTACTGGATATTATATTAAGCAAGGCATCTACAACTTTCTGCAATAATCCATAGTGCTTCATCACACCACCTAGAATTCCTACCATTAATACAGTTAAAATGGTATCCCTTGAGTTTGGCTTAGTAAATACCCCAATAACAGTCCTGAAGATGGTGTCCATTGGTAAGCCTGATAGGATGGCTATGAGAAAAGCCACAGTCAATAGACTAGTACTTAGTTTAAACTTTTTTCTAATCATTATTGGTAATAATACAAACGAGCCTAAAGCTACTAATAATTGAGTCATTTATTGTTCTCCTTAAATAATTTCGTTAATCTAATGATACCAAATTATATTTAGAAAAAATAGGCCATAAGCCTATTCTTATCTACTATCTATACTCACTCTGTTTCCTCCAAAATCCTTACTTTTTCTAAGTTGATCAAGGGCTCTGCTAATCAAGCTATATATGGCATCCCCTTCCATCAACTGAGTACCCCCACAGGATATTGTAAGCTTAAGTTCCCTATCTCCAACCTGAGTTTGGAACTGGTCAACGGACATTCTAAGTCTATCCATAAGAACCTTCATACTGTCTTGGGTAAATTCTCGTATTCCTAATAAATACTGATGGGTATTTAATACTTGAACCAAATCCATTGGTCTAGTCAAGGATTCCAAGGCATTTCCTATTTCATCCATTGCCTTCTTTAGTCCCTCATCCCCCAACTCTTCTTGAATAAACTCATAGAAATCTATATCAATAACCCCTAAGGAAAAGTTTTCGTTTTTTTCATGGTATCCTTTTATCCTATCATCCAGGTATTCAACTGCCTTATCATCAAGATTAATTAACTCCATGTCACCACCTCCTAATATTTAGAATATCCCTCAATACTGATGCCGCAGCCCCCAGGACATTGGATGCTCCTCCCAATATAGCCACTTCCCCAAGGGTATCTGTAATATACTCCACACCTTTGTTCTTACCCATAACATTATAAAAAATACTATCCTTATCTATTAATTTAGGATGTACCCTGATTTTTAGTCTATCCCCATCATAATAGGTTTCTCCCATAAGCTTAATTCTCTTTCCTACCATTTTTGCTTCTTCAATATCACCTATCCCAATGCCAGTTATACCTTCTATTTCAACTTCATCCAAGGTTATATCCTGATTCAACATGGTATTGGATATAATAAGCATCTTTATTGCAGTGTCAAATCCTTCCACATCCATTTTAGGATTTGCTTCAGCAATACCTTCTCTTTGAGCCATCGAAAGTGCTTCTAGATAATCTAAACCTTCCTCTTCCATAAGGCTTAGAATATAATTTGTGGTGCCATTTAGTACACCTCTTACTCCTAGTATCCTTGAACCCCTAAGACCATATTCTCCCCCAGCAATACTAGGTAGTGCACCTCCTGTTGTGGCACCGATGCCAAGGGAAACCCCCTTTTCTTTTGCCAGCTGTTTCAATCCCTTGTAATCAATAAGTATGGGACCTTTATTTCCAGTTACCACATGGAGTCCAATCTCCATCCCACATCTTATATATGATAATGCAGGTTCCCCTGTTTCCTTATTAGTAGGGGTCAATTCAACTAAACAATCCGCATTGGATGCTTTAATTACTTCATCTAGATTCCATTTAGAAAATCCTCCTTTGTATCTGGAAAGATCCTTATTCTCCTTTAGGTATTCTAATACATCATTAAGCTCTATTCCATCACAATCAATAATTCCTGAATTTGAGTTTAGTAAAAAAACTATCCTAAGATTACCAAACTCTTCCTTCTTCATCTCCAAAAGCTGGATAAATGCCCTCCCAACTCCACCTAATCCTATTAATCCTATATTCATATGTTTCCTCCCATTATCTATCAAAGGCAGTTATTATAAGTACTGCAGCTAGAATAGCCACAAATCCAAATATCATTCTTACTGTTATAATCTCATTAAATACCATCACACCAATTACTATGCTGGTAATTGGCTCTAAGGTGCTTAGAATGGAGGTGCTCTCTGGTCCTATAAGTGCCACTCCAATTTGAAATAAGCTAACCCCTAAAAAGGCCACCAGAATGGATAGAAGTATGCTTACTCCCCATCCTAAGGGACTCATGCTTATTATCAGTGAACCAGTTGATAAGCCAAATATCAACATCATTACACTGGCGATCATACATAAGTACATGGTCATTTTTAATGGATTCATGTTCTTAAGTCCACTTCTATCTAAAAAAATCACATAGAATGAATAGGTAATTGCTGAACCAAATGCCAGTGACACACCAATTAAGCTTATTTCTCCTCCTGAATTATTAAGTAGAAGTATACCAACTAAAGTCAAGCTTACAGATAGTAGCTTTATGTTACTGGCAGGATACTTAAATAAGATCACATATGTAAGAATAACCAATACGGGATAAACAAAGTGAAGTGTTGTGGCAATCCCCGAATCAATGTAGTTATATGACATGTATAGAGTAAGTGCAGTTCCTCCATATCCAAAGGTTCCCACAATTAATAATTTTTTTAGTTCCTCCTTTGTAACCTTAACACTTATCCTTTTATTCCTGCTTACAAAGAAGTATAAAATTGGTAATACTATCAAAAATCTCAAAAAGGTTAGTGTTACAGCATTTCCTCCTTCTTGATAGACAGTCTTTGCCATTAATGGCATGCTGCCAAATACTATTGCTGATATCATCACTGCAACTATTCCCTTTAGCCTTATCAATTCATCAATCCTCCAGATATTTTACTCCTTTAATTATATACCTTAATGAGTTCTTTGCAAACGAAAAACCCTCGATTTATCGAGGATCCTTCTTTAATTCTCTATGATAAACTAATGTGGTTAAGGTTTTACCCTCATGCCTCTCATATCTTACGCTGGATAAAAAGAATCTCCTTTTCTTTTTAAATAGTACACTGGGTAAGTTTGGCACAGGTGCAATGATCACTTCTTCAAAAATATCATATATTCCTTCTTTTTTTATGTCACTTGTCAATCTTCTGGATAGAAGCCCTCCTATTCCCTGTCTTTTAAGTCTACTTAACACGGCAATTTTATCCAATACTATAAAATTATCCAGATGAGACAGATCAAAATCTGGTCTGAAATAATTATCATCTATCCAACTGGGATTTTCCCTTAACCAGGTCTCTTTATCATATCCAAATGTAAATCCAACTATGGTTCGATGTTCTTCATCTAAGTACTCTGCCACATAGAAGTGTCTGGACACTCTAATTGCTTTTTTTAACTTATCCTTGTAACTTTCTGGGTCAGACTCATAATCATCCATCAAGTATCCTTGCAATGGATCCTTTTCCTTAGTTCCCACTGAGGATGCAATATAAAATATTCCATCTATGTCCTTTTCCTCTGCCTTTCTTATTACTACATTTTCAATATCAATGGTCTTAACACCACTGGGTAATTTTAATCTCTTCTTTAAATTGCTCAAAAAAATCACTCCCAATACTCTTTTGTTTTTTCTTACCCTAATTACTGTTGATGAAAACCTTATATTTTCATGGTATAATGATTGTAGCCTTTGGGAGGAATATGGATGAAGAAGAAAAAATACATAATATATATTTTAATACTGCTATTAGGGGTTGGAATTTATTCAATAAGTGAATACTCTTCCTATATTAGACTAGGTATGGAAGTTTATAAGGAATCATACTCAAATAATCAGAAGCAACCAGAGGAAAAGTCTGTGGTTTCCATTGAGAACCCCTTTTATAAGTATATTGAAATTGAGGAAGATAAAGAGTATAAAGCAAAGGATGATGTGGAGACAGAAGTAGTATCTTCTATAGAGAATCCTCCAGTAGTTTCAAAGCCCTCCACATCAACTGCAGATTCCTCAAAGTCTCCAGCTGATGAAGCTAAAAAGGATAAGGATACCAACTTTCCATCTTTTGATGAAGTTGCAAGTGAATACTACAATAGATTCAAGGCTCTGGAAAATAAGCTTACAGATGAACTGAATAACCTCATAGAGGAAGCCGTAGAGGACTACAACAATAACAAGTACAAGAAACTAAGACTTGCCCAGATATACTTGGATAAAGGAAATAAGCTGGAGGCTGAATCTGATAAGATATTCTCCTCTACCTTGAAGGAAATGGAATCAACCCTTGAAAGATACTCCTATGATAAGTCCCTTGTAGCTGAGATAGAAGGTTATTACTCCAACAATAAAAAATCTCAGAAGAAGGAAATCATCGAGAAGGGAATGGCTATACTTTATGGCAACTAACATTACAAAGAAGCAATATGTGAAGAAGAAAAGAAGAAGTAAAACATCAAAAAAAGAAGGATTAGCAGAAGATGAATATGAAGAGTATCTTTGTAGTGTATATGGTTTTTCATTTATAGCAGGTTACACAGACTCAGGCATTCCTTTTGGAATTGCTTATGATAACCTGGATTTTGAAAGTGCAGATGAAGATATAGTAGTTGATATTGAAATATATGAATCTGATGAGATTCCATTTTAATTTGGAGGGATGCCTTTTGAATTTATATGATTTCGAAGATAGAATAAGTAGTAAAATAATTGGAAGAGGATATGACTACTACATTTCCGAAGCCATAGTCTCAGTGGAATATGATGATAAGAAAAACTATATCCTGAATGTAAATGGTTCTAGAGAGTACTCTGTTGAAATTAGCCTGGATGACGATAATGAAATTCTTGACTCATTTTGTGATTGTCCTTACGACATGGGACCATACTGTAAGCATGAAGTAGCTTCCTTCTATTACTTAAGAGATTATGTTATTGGGGATACTCTACCTTCAAATGACCATTACCCTATTGTTGATAAGAATACATTTGACTTCAATGAAGTATTACTCACTCTGCCAAAGGACACTCTAACATCAATCATTAGAAACCTTACAGAGGATGACCCTGCAGCCAGACAGAAAATAATATATAAGTACAGTGAGCATGACTCAGTAACCCTGGTGAGGAGTTTTGAGAAGATGATGTCCTTAATTGTTGATAAACACAGATCCTTCAATGGAATGATCCCATATGGGAGAAGCTACTACTATGTGGAGGAACTGGAAGTGGCTCTTAGGGATGGCATAAGAAAAAGTATTCTTAGTGGAGACTATATGGCAGCTCTTATTATATCACTTAAGGTTGCCTGTGAATCAATTAATGCGTTTAATTACTCCGATGATTCTGATGGTTTTATTGATAGTCTTATCTACAATATATTGGATGATATCAGGGAAATATGCAGATTAGCAGTAATTGAAAAATACAGTAAACTGGATGCCTTGTTTTCAACTCTGATTAATATTATGGATGATAATGTCTTTTCCAATCAGATGGATTATGTCTGTGAAATAATTAGAGTATGCATTATATTTACAAGAAATGTGGATTTAAGAGAAATTCTCATATCGAAAATATACAGCTTAATGGAAAATGATGATTCTCATTTCTCGGATTATTACAACGAAAAACTTCTGGTTATTCTTTATGGACTATACTCTAACAACAATCTAATTGATGAAGCAGACAAAATACTCCACGAAAATCTCCATAAGGAATCCTTCAAGGATATTCATTTGGAAAATCTTATAAGGGATAACAAACACGAGGATATAATAAGTTTTACTTTGTCATTGGAAAAGGATAGATATAGTATTTATGGAAACAGAAGGATGAATAAGTACTCAACTGCTAGATACGAAGCTTATAGAAAGCTAAGTATGAAGAAGGAGCAATGGGATCTGGCTTTGGAAATATTTATGGATGGAGACTTTGATTACTACCATGAGCTCAGAGCACTCTCCTCTTTTGGGGATGTGGAGTTCTATGCCATACTGATTTCGGAGTTTGAGAAATTGAAGGATTATAAGAGCAATATTAGTTACCTGAAACTAATAAACAGAGAAAATGACTTCGAAAGAATATTGGACTACATTAAGCATAACCCCTACAGCATAAAGGAATACGCTTATAAACTGTACTCAATATTCCCAGATGAAGTTAAGACAATTTACAGAGATTACATATTTAACTCTTCTGAAAATGCCTCTAAAAGATCCGCTTACAGACATATATGTGATGATATAAAAGATTATTACTATATTACTAAGGATAGAATGGGTACAACATACTTAATCAACGAATTGAGTACCCTTTACACAAGAAGAAGTGCCTTTAAAGATGAACTGAATAAAATTAAACTATAACATAAGAGGACTAACCTTCTTCCACGGAACGAATTAGTCCTCTATAAATTATCAGTAAATTTTAAGTTTCAGAAACCGCCCTATGGTCTTTCCTGTATCTATCATCAACTTTTCTGCATTTTCCATAGCATAGCTTAGATTCATGGGTTTATTGATGATGTCCAGTACCAGATCAATGCCCATTTGGTATAAGTCATCAATATCATCCCCCACACTACCTGCAATGGCAATGACAGGCTTATTGTACAATTTAGCCCTTTTAGCCACTCCCACTGGAACTTTTCCAAACTTGGTCTGATTATCAATCCTGCCTTCTCCTGTAATTACAAGGTCAGCTTCTTCTGCAATTTTGTCAAACCCTATTATGTCCAGGACTTTTTCCACTCCAGATTGTAGTTTCCCATTAAGAAATGCAATTATGCCTCCCCCAAGTCCTCCAGCTGCTCCAGAACCCTTTAAGGAGGATATGTCTTTGCTATAATACTCCTTGATCTTTTCACTTAAATGGACCATCCCAGCATCCAATAATTGGATATCATCAATTGTTCCTCCCTTTTGAGGTCCAAATACAAAAGATGCTCCATTCTTACCAAAAAATATATTATTCACATCACTGATTCCAATTATATCAATATACTTAACTCCTGGATGAATATTTGTTGTATCTATAGATGATATTTGAAGAAGATTACCTCCTCCATATCCAATCTCCTTCCCATCCTTATCCCTGAAGGATATTCCAAGAGCTTGAGCCATACCAACACCACCATCATTGGTGGCAGACCCTCCAAGACCAATGATGATTCTTTTAGCCCCTTTCTCCATGGCATCCAGGATCATTTGACCAGTTCCGTATGTGGTTGTTATTAAGGGATTTTTCTCATCTTCTTTGATTAAAGTAATCCCTGAAGCCTGAGCCATCTCAATAATGGCTGTAACCCCATCATCCACCAATCCATAATAAGAATTAATAATCCTGCCTAAGGGATCCTTTACTCTTACACTTATCCTCTCACCACTTAAACAACTTAAGATGGCATCCAATGTTCCTTCTCCACCATCTGCTGTGGGCAGCTTGATTATATCAACTTTATCATATGTACCTTTAATTCCCATTTCCAAGGCTTCAGCCACTTCCAGACTACTTAAACTTCCCTTAAATGAATCTGATGCTATTAGTATTTTCACAAATATCACTCGCTTTAGTTGTTTTTTCTTTAAGTATAACAAAATAAGAGCGAAAAAATCGCTCTTATTTAAATAATTTATATAACTCTCTTTCTTTTTCCATATACTTTAGTATTTCATTATGAAGAGTCTCCATTTTTCTGTATGTGGTATCATAGGTTGGACATCCACTTGGTGGCATTGTATAATTATTGGTTGCCTTTCTAAGATCCTCCAGGGAAGCCAGTAATAATTCATTATCATTCTCAACATCATCAATAGCCTCAATAATCTCTTCCTTAAGCTCATCAGATGGTTTCTTCTCATAATCCCAGATTAAAGGCAGTACCACCATCTGCTTCTTAACTAATGATAGTTCAATCTCATTCTCCACCTTACCATAAGCTCTATGAACATTTATTAACTCATCCTTACAATCATCAAAGTGAACCTTTAGTATTTTATATGCTAACCCCTTTATAATGGACATCTCCTGTTTTAAGTATCCATGATGATTTTCTGCTATATCCTTAATAACTTCATTGACCTTTATTTTCTTATCAAACATTTGACACTCTCCTTTCATATCAGATGATTGATACCCATATTATCTTCTAAATACTCTATATTTCATTATAAAATAAGGTCCATTCCCTCCAACCCATCTCCATCATAGACTTAGGACATAACTTAAGGCTTGCATCAAAATGCCTTACTATGGAATCCTTCTTAAGATCATGGACCACAAGTAAGTATCTTATAAGCTCAATTACATACTTCTTGGCTAGGTCCCTGTTCCCATCCTCATTTATGCACATTTCTATGCCTATGGAGTTGCTATTTTTAATTCCAAACCTACCCTTACCATCTCCACAATGCCAGGCTGAATGTCTATCCTCAACAAGCTGGATGATTCCCAAACCATCAACTACATAGTGACAGGATACATTCCTCCCTGGAACATTAAAGTACCTATAGTGATTAATTGCATCTGCTCCAGCTCTAGGATTACCAGTATCATGAACCACAATATACTTTATAGCATCTCCTCCCCTGGATGAGTAATTACTCCCTATTAGTAATTTTCTAATCATAAGTTTTTTCCATCTCCTTTCTTAAGTTACTTAGTGCACTTGACTTGGTGTTAAGGATGGTCCTATAGGTTAGATTATACTTCTTTGATATTTCTACCACACTTAAATAGTTAAAGTAGAAGTCTAGTATTATCTCCCTCTGTCTTTTGGGAAGTCTTTCTATGCAACCATTAAGAACCATTTTTCCCTCATCCTTTAGAAACTGGGATTCAATATCCATAGTAGACGGTATTAGATCAATTAACTCCCCCTCATCTTCACCCACACTATCATTTAGCGATACCACCTTACTGTATCCACTACTTGAGAGGTACATAAATTTAAGTTTTGACTTCACGTATCCTAAAAATGGTACATTTAGGTCCCTGTTGAAATTTTCCACACACTCTAGAACCATCATCCTCCCTTCCTGAAGCAGATCCAAAAATTCCTCATCCCCTTTATAATATTTAGATATACTGCTAATTATAAGGGGATGTAGACTAACTATAAGTTCCTCCTTACTTTCCAAATTTCCTTCTGCTGCCTGGTAATAAAGCTTTGTAATTCTTTCTGACATTTCCTTCTCCTTAGAGAAAGGCGCCTTTCATATTATTCCTAGGTAGGATTATCTTAACTTATAAAAAAGAATAAAGAAAAAGTAGAGTAACCCAATCTAGGTACTCTACTTTCTGTTTATATCTTACTTAGAAGATCATCGATTTTCATATATAATCTTGCAATATCTGATTTCATAGCTGGTCCATCCTGCTGATTATAGTACTCTAGTGACTCCTTCACTATTTTTGATTCCTTTTTACCAATAAGCTCCCTTACCAATTCACCGTAATGTAATTGCCTATCAACTGTTTCAAAGGTGCAGAATGTCTGCAACTCGGTCCTATTTTTTAGCCGAATAAATACATCTCCATTCTTTTTAATTACTTTTTCTATTGCCTTTAGTTTTACATAACCCATTGCACCATCATCTTTTCCAATTGGCTCCCTTAACTTAAGTTGCACATATACCAGCTCAGGTGTTAATGGTATTGGAAGATTTACCTTAATGGGCAGTAAATCCCTATAGTATTTGTTGGATTCCTTCAAGTCCAGCTGATGATATCCACAAAACTGCTTTATGACTGTTTTTATGGTTTTTCTGACTTTTATTCTTCCATCCATTGTTTCTATGTAGGTGCAATTTCCATTTTCTCCATCATATGTAGGTATTATAGCTAATAGGTCATCTTTAATCCACTCCTCCATCTTATCCCCCTATTCCAGTTATGGTCATTTTGCTATAATAAGAATATACCAGAACATATGTTCTGTGTCAATGCAAAAAAAAGCCCTACAATCAAGTAGGGTCTATCCTATAAGCTCTAATACTCCACTTAAAATCAGCTCTATTCCTTTAGCTAGATCCTCATAATCTGTCCATTCTTCTGGGTGATGGGATAATCCATCCTTACTAGGAACAAATACAAGACTGGTTGGGGCAATCCTTGCCATCATCATTGCATCATGGCCTGCTCCTGAATTCATTTTCTCATATTTAATACCCAGCTCCTCAGCTTTATTCTCCAAAATGGTGCAAATCTCCTCTGACATGTTCACTGGTGATATATATAATGTCTTTCTAACTTGTATTTCCACTGGATGTTTTTCTTTTAATGAATCAATTAATTTATTCATCTCCTGATGAATATTGTTGATAACTTCTTCCTTGGTTGCCCTTATATCCACAGATATCTGAACATATCCAGGGATAACATTTGATGCATTGGGTAGTATCTTCATCTCACCCACTGTACCCACAGCACCATAACCTGCATCGATTGCTATTCTATTCAGCTCCAATGCAAACTCAGCTGCTGGCAGAAGAGCATCCTTTCTGTTATTCATTGGTGTGGTTCCTGCATGTCCAGCTTTACCTATAAATCTAATATCATATCTATCCAGTCCAACAATGGTCTGTACAATTCCAACTTCATTGTTATTTCCAATCAATACTGGTCCTTGTTCTATATGAAGTTCAAAAAAAGCCTTGATACTTCCTTCCTTAACCTTTGCAGCTTCAAGATCCGGTTTAATTCCATAATCCTCCATGGCTTTTCTTAAGGATATCCCATTCTTATCAAAGGTATTATCCAGTTCTTCTTCCTTCATATCACCTGTCATTGCCCTGGAGTTACTTATTCCATTTCCAAATCTAACCCCCTCTTCGTCGTTGAAGGCCACAACCTCAAGGGTATTCTCATGCTCTATTCCTTCTTCCACCAAATATCTTGCTATTTCCAATCCTGTAACTAGACCAGCCATCCCATCAAATGGACCACCATTAATTACAGTGTCATAATGGGATCCAACCATAACTGATGGAAGTTCTCTATCTTTTCCATACTTCCTGCCAAATAGGTTTCCATAACCATCCTCATATATTTCCAGACCGATTTTTTCCATCTGATTTTTTATATATTCCCTTGCTTCCCTATCCTCCTTGGTAAAAGCTAACCTTGTGACTCCTTTTCCTGGAGTAGCATTGAAGGATGATAGGTTTTCAATATCTCTTTGGATTCTCTGAATGTTTACTCTCACGTACTCATCTCCTATCTAGTTAGAAATTTTTCTCTTTCCCCTTTTGGAACTAAGCTTCCACCTGTTGCCCACATCATCTGATACGGATGCTTATCCTTGTATAGTATATTGGTAAATATTGGACCATTGAATCCCGCCAAGGATGATGGCTCAATAAAGATTCCCTCTTCATTATATAATCCTTTTAGATAATAGTATAATTTACTATCTTCAATGGTAAAAGCTCCTGATAATAGACTATCCATAAGTCTTCCCACAAACCCCGATGGTCTGCCTACAGCCAGTCCATCTGCTTCTGTCTTGTTATCAAGGCCGATATCCTCTACAGATATTTCTTCATGCTTACCAGTTACCATCCCAAGCATCATACAAGGAGAGTGTGTTGGTTCAGCAAAATAACAGTGAACGTTATCTCCATAGGTAAGTTTAAGCCCGAATGCAACTCCACCAGGCCCTCCTCCCACTCCACATGGAAGATAAACCACAAGGGGATGCTTCTCATCAATGACTATACCCATGTGATCCAGCTGGTCCTTAAGTCTTAAACCTCCCACAGCATATCCTAAAAATAGGTCCTTGGAATTTTCATCATCAACAAAGTGACTATTTGGATCCATATCAGAATTTTTTCTTCCCTCTTCAACAGCCTTGGAATAATCATCAGGATACTCTATTACCTCCACACCCTTTGATCTTAACAGATCCTTTTTCCATTCCTTGGCATCAGAAGACATATGAACTATTACCTTAAAACCTATCTTTGCACTGATGGTTCCTATACTTAGTCCAAGATTCCCAGTACTACCAACTTGAATGGTGTAATCCTTAAAGAACTCCTTGAATCTATCCTCACAAAGTATTGAATAATCATCCTCCATACTTAGTATTCCATTATCCATGGCAAGTTTCTCAGCATGCTTTAATACTTCATATATTCCACCTCTAGCCTTTATTGAACCTGCTATTGATAATAGATCGTCCCTTTTCAATAAAAAGCTTCCAGGAATTCTCATCTCCATCTCTTCTTCCATCCAGGTTTTTAACCTTGGAATGGAACTTATTGGGGACTCAATAATACCACCTCTTACTTCAGGAAAAGCCTTCTCAATAAATGGTGCAAATCTTTCCAGTCTTTCCTTGGCATCAATAACATCTTCCAATTTCACAGGAAGAGTTTCCACAACTTCATGAAATGATTTGTAATTGGGATTAATCCAAAAGACTTCCTTCATATTTTTCAACTGATTTAAAATATCCATTTTAGCCCTCCTTTTAAATAACTCCAGGAAATTGTTCTCCTGGAGTTATTATATCTTAGGTATGCTATTTTGTCTTTATTTTTAGAAGGAGAAGGTCTCTTTGGATGAGGTTTCCTCTAAGAAATTAAGATATTCTTCCTTTGTCATTATAGGTGTAAAGTTTTCAAGGATCTCATTGGCCAACTTTGCTTCATCATATAATAGATCAATAAGAGTCATGGCAAAAACCTTAGCAGGTATTATATATGCCAATTCCTTGTCATCAACAGAATAATTTCTAGTATGAAGGGCTCCTGATACTCCTCCTATCATAGGATGAATCCCTGGCATAATATGGGTGATATCTCCAAAGTCAGTGGAACCTGACATGGCTCCCCCCATCACTATTTCTTCTTCCTTAATAAATTCCAATAGGTTTTCTTTGTATGTTTCATCAAGTCCTATACAGCTCTTTAATGGAAGATATCCTGGGATTTCCTGAATTTCAACCTTAGCTCCAGTGGCAAGGGCTCCTGCCTTAAGACAGTTATTTACTTTGTTATTTGCTGCCATTATTCCATCGATTGTGCTTCCTCTAACATATGTTTCCATCTTTACATCCGCTGGAACAACGTTAACTATATCTCCACCCTTAGTAATAATTGGGTGAACTCTAATATGATCTTCATCCCTAAAGGTCTCTCTTTGGGAGTTGATATTATTTAGTGCAAGCATTGCAGCATTTAGAGCATTTATCCCAAGGTGAGGTGCAGCTCCTGAATGAGCTTCC
>JAUWAD010000024.1 GCA_030602225.1 Bacillota bacterium
AAGACAAATTGGAAGTATTCACCTACACATAATATACAAAAGAGTACATTCCAGAACGAAAGTTGCGCTTCATGTCATGACAATACAAGAATTTGGTTGAAGATGGATGACTTAAGAGAAACAGATAGTAAGGCAAATGAAAGGTTAATACCTGCATTGCCACCATCATTAGATCATTAAGAAAAGGGGAGTCTAACTCCCCTTTAATTTCATAATTTAGGGAGGTAGAAGACAATTAATAAATTCATCAGATTCATAACCAGTCTGGGCTTTGCAATTGTTCTATTTATTTTAATTGCAGCCTATTCCATCATTGGAACCGTTCTACCTCAGGGGTTAGCAAGGGAATTCTACATAGAAAAATATTCCATGGGAAATTTAATAGTTGCATTCCAGTTTGATGATGCATATTCTTCCATAATTTTTATTGTTCTTATGGGATTGTTCATGATAAATCTTATTGGTTGTACCTTAAAAATTTTACCAGGACAGTTAAAAAAGATGAAAGATACGTATTATCCTCAGCCAAAAGTGGATGGGGAAAATTTGTATGTAAAGAAGATGGATAGGGATACCTTTAAAAAAATCATAGAGAAAAAGAGATTTAAGGTAATCCCTACTGAAAATGGATTCAAGGCATCCAAACACAGAGTTGGAAACATTGGCTCATCAATAACCCATTTGGGGATAATTATAATCGTATTGGGAAGTTTTCTAGGAGGTATTTTTGCAGAAGAAGGATTCTTTAATATGGTACCAGGGGATGTGAAAAGTTTTCCTGACTATGGGTTTGCATTGAGACTGGATGATTTTTATCTGGATTTTAAGGATAATGGTAGTGTTGATCAGTATAACAGTGTTGTCACAGTATCAGAACAAGGGCAAAGTCCATATCAGAAGACTCTTTGGGTTAACAACCCCCTTAAGGTAAAGAGCCTTAATTTCTATCAGACCACCTATGGTTGGGGTAGCAGGCTAATTATTAAGGATGAAGCAGGAGAGTTAATAGAGACAAAACTCCTTAGAAATGGAGAATCATATTTTTATCAGAGGGAACATTTAAGCATATATCTGTATGGATTCTTTCCAAATATGACCATAACTCAGATGGGAGAACCACTAACAATGACAGAGCAAAAGATCAATCCCCATTATGCTGTAATGTTATATGAGTTTGGTCAGCATATTGGTAATTACATTCTGGAACCAGGTCAACCTATTGATTATGGTGAGTCAATAATTTACTTTGAAGATTCAATTCTTTACACTGGTTTAACTTATAGAAAGGACTTTGGATACTTCTTCGTGCTTATTGGAAGTTTATTATTAACAATAGGTTTAGTACTTTCCTTCTATTTTTATCCAAAGTTTGTAGTAATGGAAGATAACAGTATTAAGACGATTACAAGACAAAATACATGGGGATTTAACTATCAGATAAAGAGATTGGTTGAAGAATCTATGACTAAGGAGGAATAGTATGGATATTATATTTTTTGAAGAGTTATTCTTCACACTGGCATTTATTGCCTATACCATATCAGCAGTGTTATTTTTCACTTACGTTGCATTAAAAAGTGAAAAGTTAGGAAAATTTGCTGTTATACTAACTTCAGTGGGATTTGGAATCCATACTATTGCTATAATCCTCAGGGTTATCGAGTCAGGAAGATTACCATTTACCAATCAATTTGAATTTGCAACAAGCTTTGCTTGGGGTATAGTGCTTTGCTATCTTATATTACACTATGCATATAAGTTTACTGGCGTTGGAGCATTTGTAATGCCTATAGCATTTCTTATAATGGGATATGCATCAATGCTACCTAAGACCATAAAACCACTAATGCCCGCTTTACAAAGTGGTTGGTTGTATCTACATGTGGGAACTGCTGTAGTAAGCTATGGAGCATTTGCTGTTGCTGCAGGTTTGGCATTTATGTATCTTGTGGGGGAAAAGCAAAAAAACAGTGGTGATGGAAAAAGTGTTTTGCCAAAGTCTGAAGTTTGCGATTACCTAAGCTATAGAGTTATTGCCTTTGGTTATCTAATGCTGACATTGGTAATAGTAACAGGTGCAATATGGGCAAAAGCCGCATGGGCTAGGTATTGGGCATGGGATCCGAAGGAAACCTGGTCACTTATAACATGGTTGATATATTCAGTATACATTCACCTTAGATTTAATAGAGGATGGAAAGGAAGACCAGCGGCACTTTTTGCAGTTATTGGTTTTATCTGTGTAATATTTACTTTTATAGGTGTAAACACAATACTACCAAGTATTCACAGCTATAGGTAGACAAAAAATACAGTCAGAATAAAACACATATATATAGGAAGAGAAAGTTAAACTTTTTCTTCCTATTGCCATATTATGGTTCACTGAAATCTACTTTGGGTAAAAAGAAATGGGGAGTGATACTATGGATAATTTTACTAGGAAGAGATTTAAGAAACCGAAGGAAATAATAAATGATGCAAAAGAAGGGAAGTTCTCTTTAAGAAAAAGGGAATTCGATTTAGAAAAAAGCAGGAAAACCATACAGGAAATATCTGAAGATGGAAAAGAGATTAAGAATAAGGTGGATGAACTGAAGAAAGTACACGAAAGATTAATAAACAGAGATTCAGAAGAAAAACAACAATTCATCAAGTCCAAAAGGAGCAAGAAGTGATAATAAAAGATCAACTTTGTTGGTCTTTTGTTTTTTAATTGGAATAAGGATTTGGAACTAAAATATCAGAATATGCAAAAAAATGAATAAGGTATGTTATAAAGATATCAAAAGCAAACATTATCTTCCATTTTTTTTAGGGTTTTTAATAAAAAATTTTGATTTTTTTTATTAAAACAAAAGACTAAATTAACACATTAAGGCTTTGCAACATTGATAAATTGAGGGTTATAAAACAAACAATGGATTGATAATTTATATACAAACGATTGATTTATCTATATAATTATTATAGAATTAGATAGTATAGGCGTTAGTTTTTTCTATTTACAGAAAATAAAAACAATAGGAGGTGAAGCGATGGCAATAGATGCTATTCAATCAGTTAAACAAGCTGAAGAACAGGCTAAAGAAATCCTTGATACAGCCAATATGGAAGCGAAGAAGCTTATAGATGATTCAACGAGAAAAGGAGAAGAGGATTTTCAAAAGATTCTTGAGGAAGCTTACAACGGTGCTGAATCCATAAAAGCAAAAGCTGTTGAGGAAGGTGAAGCCATAGCAAAACCAATCTTAGATGAAGGAAAAGCCCAAGCAGAGGCGATAGAAAATATGGATATGGATAAGCTTAGGGAAGTTTCAAAGATTATTATGGAGAGGATAGTGAAAGATAATGGCAATAGTTAAGATGAGTGAATTCAGCTTATTTGCCTTTGATTCTTCTAAGGAAAAACTTCTTCATGAACTTCAGAAATTTGAGTATATTCATTTTCTAAATCTGGAAGACCATATTGGTTTCCAGGATCTAGGATTGAAAAAGGTAAGAGTACCTGAAGGGATTATCTCTGTTGAAGAGGATTTAACAAGAGTCAGCCACAGCATAGAGATACTTTCCAAGTTTCACAAAAGAGAAACAGGTATTGCAGCAATGAAAAAAGGTCTGGATACCTACACCTTCCAGGAATTGGAGGATGAAGCTCTAAAGATTGACTACTTGCCTATTTATGATAACATTAATAATTTGTGGAAAAAGAGAGATTCCATAAGACAATCTGTTGAAAAGAACAAAGGAAAGATCCAAGAACTAATGCCATGGAGTGGTCTTTCTACTAAAATCCAAGACTTAAATAGTATTAGGGCTTGTGAGCTTTTACTGGGCACTGTTCCTAAAAAGCTTCAGGATAAACTAACAGATGTAATGAAGGAAAATCAGTTCACATATTATGAAGTTCTAGAGGAAGATAAGGACAACCTATATTTAATAGTGATGTCCCATCATAACGAAGCTGAAGCAATAAAAGATAAGTTGAGAAATGTTAGTTTTTCAAAGGTTCAACTTCACGGAGAAGGAACCCCTAATGAGGTGATCAAGTCTCTTGAGGAAGAAAACAATTCTAATATTGAAGAGATTTCAATGCTGGAAAAAGAAATAGAAGCTATGACAGATGCATTACCAAAGCTGGAGTTGGTTTATGATTACTTAAGCAACAAGAAGCTTAGGGTTGCAGCTGCTGAAAATTTTATGATGACAGATAAGGTAAATGTGATAAGGGGATATGTTCCCACTGATAAGGAAGAGGACTTTAAGAACAGGGTTGAAGATGTCCTTGAAAACACATACTACCTTGAATTAAAGGAAGCGGATAAGGAAGATATCAAGACACCTATTCTTTTAAGAAATTCCAAATTTGCTCAGAGTTTTGAGTCCCTAACTGGAATGTATGCTCTTCCTAGATATAATGAAATAGACCCGACACCATTTTTAGCTCCATTTTATTTGGCTTTCTTTGGAATGATGGCAGCTGATGTTGGTTATGGATTAATTATGCTTATTGCAACATTTGTTGTTTTGAATAAGTTTAATCTAAGTGAAAATACTAAAAAGTTTATTAGATTCTTCTATTATCTAAGCTTTTCAGTAATAATATGGGGATTCCTGTACGGATCCATATTTGGAGGAATAATACCAATACCTGGACTATTTGATCCGGCTAATGATTATAATAGCTTATTGATTCTTTCCATAGTTTTTGGATTGATACACATTTATTTTGCCTTGGCATTAAAGGCTTATGTATTGATTAAGGATGGAAAGAAGAAGGATGCATTATTTGATGTTGGATTTTGGTATTTAGCTCTTACAGGAGCCATAGTATACCTTTTGAATATGGTAATGGTTCTGCCTCCACTACTAAAGACCATAAGTCTTGTGGTTATGATAGCTGGAATGGTTGGAATTGTAGCCACAGGAGGCAGAGAAGCATCTGGAATGGTTGGGAAATTAGGTGGAGGAGTATATTCTCTATATGGAATTTCAGGGTATGTTGGTGACTTTGTATCCTATTCCAGACTTATGGCCCTAGGACTTGCAGGAGGATTTATTGCAGGTGCCGTTAATATGATGGCAGGAATGGTTGCTCAAAATGGGATTATCGGATTTTTATTTGCAATAATTATCTTTATTTTTGGTCAAACATTCAATCTTGGACTTACCCTTTTAGGAGCGTATGTTCATACCATAAGACTTACCTTTGTTGAATTCTTTGGAAAGTTTTATGAAGGTGGAGGAATTGGATTTAAGAAGTTCAAAACAGAACCAAAATATATTAACTTAAAATAGGTTAGGAGGAAATGTAAATGTCATTTACGGAATTTATTGTAACATATGGTGGGGTATTTTTTGCAGGACTGGGAATAGCTGTAGCGGTTTTCCTTTCAGGGATCGGTTCAGCTATTGGAATAGGTATTGTAGGTCAGGCAGCTAGTGGTTTGATTATAGAGGAACCTGAAAAATTTGGTCGTTCTTTAGTATTACAGCTTTTACCTGGTACACAAGGTCTTTATGGTTTTGTAATCGGTCTATTGGTATTAGGTCAGCTTGATGCAGGCATGGGACTGGCTCATGGGATGTATTTATTGGCAGCTTGTCTTCCGATAGGATTTGTTGGATGGCAATCAGCAATAGCTCAAGGTAAGACAGCAGCAGCTGGTATTTCAATTCTAGCTAAAAACGAAGAGCACTCTACTAAGGGTATCATTTACTCAGTAATGGTTGAAACTTATGCCCTATTGGCATTTGTTATCTCACTTATCCTTGTAAATGCTGTAAGTTTCTAAAAAAATTAAGGATGTGAAGCTATGTCAAAATTAGAGAACCTTACCAAGAAGATTCTCGATGATGCAAGGGTACAAGCTGAGGGTATCAAAGAGAATGCACATAAAAAGAGTGAGGGTGTCATTAATACAAAGATAAAAGAAGCACATGATAGAAAAGACAAGATAATTGAAAAAGCAAACAGCGAAGCAGAAATGATGAAGGATAGAGTTGTATCAAGTGCTGAGCTTAAGGTTAGAGATGAAAAACTTAAGGCAAAGCAAAAGGTTATGGACAAGGTCTTTCTAATGGCAAAGGAATCCTTAAAGGGATTAAGTGAAGATGAGTTCTCATCATTTATTACAAAAACTACAGAGAAGATCGAGATAAAGGGAAAAGGAAGCCTTGTAGTACCTAGTGGGAAGAAGGAAATGATTGAATCGAAGATCAAGGATTTGGAAATCCTAGAGGATGAGAATTTGGAAGCTGGATTTATACTAAAGGATGATGATGTTATATATAATTATACCTTTGATTCCCTAGTTGATGAAATAAGAGAAGAGTTGGAAGGTGAAATTGCTAAAAATCTCTTCCAGGAATAGGAGTGATTTCATGGATAGAA
Organism: Bacillota bacterium; assembly: GCA_030602225.1. Taxonomy (GTDB): domain Bacteria; phylum Bacillota; class Clostridia; order Tissierellales; family Tissierellaceae; genus Gudongella. Next base: position 6,395 of record JAUWAD010000024.1, read on the forward strand.
TGGCCTTTACCCAAGGCGTTACCAGGACCAGAGTCCTTGAAAACAAGCTCCTTGATAGACCTGCTATTGAGAAGTTGGTGGATGCAAAGGATCTGGAAGAGGTGCTTAGAATCCTTGGAGATACAGAGTACTCAGCTGCAATAGGTGCAGTTGAAAAGGAAAAAGATTACGAAGAAATATTGCTTTATGAGCTAAAAAGAGTATATAAGATGATGAGAGAAATATCCCCAGACCCTAGGGTGATTGATATCCTTGCATTAAGATATGACTATCATAATATAAAGGTTATGCTAAAGGAAAAGTTAATGTCCCAGGATTTATCAAACTTGATAATAGGGGTAGGATCAATGGATTTTTCGAAGTTAAAGGCATATTACACTGCAGGAACATATAGGGATATGGACCCTAAGATCAGAGAAGCTATTGAGTTTGTTGAAAAGGATTTTGAAGATAAGAATGATCCTCAAAGGATTGATATTCTACTTGATATTTTCTACTTTAAGCATCTTTTTGAAATAACTGATGAGTTGAAGATAGAGCTATTTACTCAATATGTTAAGGATATGATAGACTTCCTTAATATATCCACGGCAGTAAGGCTTAAGAAGCAAGGGAAGGATCTGAAATTCTTTGAAGAGGTTATCCTATATAATGGAAATATTGAAAAAGATACCATCCTATTAACATTAAATGAATCCATTGATGTTATGATGAATAGATTTAAAAATGCTAGAATCAGCAAGGAACTTTTGTCAGGATTGGACGATTACCAGGAGACAGGTAGACTTTCAGTATTGGAGAAGTATATGGATAATTATTTGATAAATCTAAATAAAAGTTCAAAATCTGTAACATTTGGACCTGAACCAATATTCTCGTATTTAGTGGCAAAGGAAATGGAAATAAAAACCTTAAGAATAATTATGGTTTCTAAAATGAATAATATTTCTCCTGAGGCCATAAGAGAAAGGTTGCGTGATCTATATGTTTAAAGTTGGAGTTATAGGAGATAAGGATTCAGTTTTGGCTTTTAAGGCCCTTGGAGTCCATGTCTTTACAGTCTCTGAAGGTGATGAGGCTAGGAAAATGGTTGATACTTTGGCCAGAACTAACTATGGCGTTATTTTTATCACTGAACAAATCGCAAGTCTCATACCAGATACTGTTGAAAGATATGACAAAGAGATAATACCTGCGGTTATTCTAATCCCAAGCAATCAGGGAACCCTTGATATTGGAATTAGAAGAATAAATGAGAATGTTGAAAAAGCCGTAGGATCAAATATTTTATAGAAAGAGAGGGCTTATCTTGAAAGTAGGTAAAATAATAAAGGTATCCGGACCCCTGGTAGTTGCCGAGGGAATGGATGAAGCTAATGTTTATGACGTTGTTCTAGTATCTGACAATAGACTTGTTGGTGAAATTATAGAGATGAGAGGGGATAGAGCTTCTATCCAGGTATATGAAGAAACCACTGGAATAGGACCTGGGGACCCAGTTTATACCACCGGGGAACCACTATCGGTGGAATTGGGACCTGGACTTTTGGAAGCCATGTTTGATGGTATCCAAAGACCCCTAGAGGAGTTTAGGGTTAAGTCTGGTGATTTCATGACCAGAGGAACCAAGGTAGATAACCTGAACAGAGAGAAAAAGTGGAATTTTACTCCAACTGTTAAGGTTGGAGATGTGGTGGAAGAAGGAGATGTAATTGGTACCGTTCAAGAAACACCACTAATTCTTCACAAAATCCTTGTTCCAATAGGAGTAAGGGGTACGGTAACGAGCATAGAAGAAGGAGAATTTACCGTAGTTGATGAGATATGTGTACTTGATGGAGAAAAAAGACTTCAGATGATGCAAAAATGGCCTGTAAGAAAGGGAAGACCTTTTAAGAAGAAACTAAATCCTGATGTACCTCTATTAACTGGACAAAGGGTAATAGATACATTCTTCCCAGTGGCTAAAGGTGGAACAGCTGCCATTCCAGGACCTTTCGGTTCAGGAAAGACAGTAGTTCAGCATCAGCTGGCAAAGTGGGCTGATACTGAAATAGTAGTTTATGTTGGTTGTGGAGAGCGTGGGAATGAGATGACTGATGTTCTTATGGAATTCCCTGAGATCATAGACCCAGCAACGGGAGAATCTCTAATGAAGAGAACCGTTCTTATTGCTAATACATCAAATATGCCAGTAGCAGCTAGAGAGGCATCTATCTATACAGGAATTACTCTAGCTGAATACTTTAGAGATATGGGTTATTCTGTAGCCATTATGGCTGACTCCACTTCAAGATGGGCAGAAGCTCTTAGAGAGATGTCCGGTCGTCTTGAGGAGATGCCAGGTGATGAGGGATATCCAGCTTACCTAGCTTCTAGAGCTGCTGAGTTCTACGAGAGAGCTGGTAAAGTAATATGTAAGGGAAGCGACAATAGAGAAGGTGCCATCACTGTTATCGGTGCTGTATCCCCTCCAGGAGGAGATATATCTGAACCGGTATCCCAGGCAACTCTTAGAATTGTAAAGGTATTCTGGGGTCTTGATCATGCACTATCATACAAGAGACACTTCCCAGCAATTAACTGGCTAAATTCATACACTTTATATCAGACAAAGATGGATAAGTGGATGGCAGAAAATATTGATAAGGATTTTGCGAAAAATAGAGCTAAGGCAATGAGTCTTCTTCAGGAAGAGGCATCATTGCAGGAAATAGTAAGGCTTGTAGGTAGAGATTCTCTTTCCTATGAGGATCAGCTAAAACTTGAAGCAACAAAATCCATTAGAGAGGACTATCTTCAGCAAAATGCATTCCATGATACCGACACTTTCTGTTCCCATGCTAAGCAGAACAAGATGCTTAAACTGGTATTGGAGTTCTATGATCTAGGAATGAAGGCCTTAGAAAAGGGAGTATATCTAAAGGATATTGAGAAGATGAAAGTAAGGGAAAAGATCGCAAGATCCAAGTATATTGATGAAGAAGAACTTTACAAGATTGATGATATAATCACTGAATTAAATGGAGCAATAGAAAAACTAATTCAGGAAGGAGGAATCCTAGATGCGTAAAGAGTACAACACAGTAAGAGAAGTAGTTGGACCTTTGATGGTTGTTGATGGAGTTGAAGGAGTTAAGTATGAAGAACTTGTTGATATCGAGCTTGGAACAGGTGAAAAGCGTAGGGGTAGAGTTCTAGAAGTTAATGGCGATAAGGCCATGGTTCAGCTATTTGAAGGATCCTCTGGAATCAACTTGAATTCCACAAGGGTTAAGTTTCTTGGAAAACCTCTTGAATTAGGAGTTAGCGAGGATATGATCGGTCGTATATTCGATGGTCTAGGAAGACCAAAGGACGATGGACCAAAGATAATTCCAGAGAAGAAAGTTGATATTAATGGTGTTCCAATAAACCCAGTATCAAGGGATTATCCAGAAGAGTTTATCCAGACAGGGATATCCTGTATTGATGGACTTAACACTTTGGTTAGGGGACAAAAGCTTCCAATATTCTCAGGATCAGGTCTTCCCCATGGGGAGGTAGCAGCTCAGATTGCCAGACAGGCAAGAGTACTTGGTTCTGGTGAGAAGTTTGCCGTTGTGTTTGCAGCAATGGGTATTACATTTGAAGAAGCTCAGTTCTTTATTGAGGACTTTACCAAGACTGGTGCAATTGATAGAGCGGTATTATTTGTTAACTTGGCAAATGACCCTGCTATTGAGAGAATTGCAACCCCTAGAATGGCATTAACCTGTGCTGAGTATCTGGCTTATGAGAAGGATATGCATGTACTTGTAATTCTTACTGATATGACAAACTATGCAGAGGCTCTTAGAGAAACATCCGCTGCCAGAAAGGAAGTTCCAGGTCGTAGAGGATATCCTGGGTATCTATATACTGACCTTTCTACCATATATGAAAGGGCTGGTAGAATAAGAGGAAGAAAGGGTTCCATAACTCAGATTCCAATTCTTACAATGCCAGAGGATGATATCACTCATCCAATCCCTGATTTAACAGGATATATCACAGAAGGACAGATAATTCTTTCTAGACAGTTGTATAAGAGAGGAATTGAACCACCTATAAACGTAGTACCCTCCCTATCAAGACTAAAGGATAAGGGTATTGGTGATAGGAAGACCAGAGAAGACCATGCTGATACAATGAACCAGATCTATGCAGCCTACACATCAGGAATTGAAGCAAGAGAGCTTGCTACAATCCTAGGTGAGTCAGCACTTTCTGATGCTGATAAGGCTTTTGCAAAATTTGCTGAAGCATTTGACAATCAGTATGTAAACCAAGGTTATGATAACAATAGAAGTATTACTGATACATTAGATTTAGGCTGGGATCTACTAAAGATAATTCCAAGAGGGGAGCTTAAGAGAATTCGTCAAGAATACCTTGATAAATACCTTCCATTGGAAGAAAAAGGGGATGAGTAGATGGCAATTTTAAATGTTAATCCTACTCGTATGGAGCTTACCAGACTTAAGGCAAGACTTAAGACTGCCACCAGAGGTCATAAACTTTTAAAAGATAAGCAAGATGAGCTTATGAGAAGGTTTATAGAACTTATAAAGCACAACAAGAAGCTAAGGGTGGAAGTTGAAAAGGAGCTAAAGGAAGCATTTAATGAATTCCTCTTAGCCAGTGCCGTAATGTCACCTGAGATGTTGGAAGCTGCCGTTGCATTTCCAAAGGAAAGCATCAGTGTTGATATAAAGAAGAAGAATGTTATGAGTGTTCACGTTCCAGTTATGAATTTTATAAGAAAGCTGGAAGGAGATGAAGGAAGCATATACCCTTATGGATTTGCTCAAACATCTTCAGAGTTGGATGATGCAATCAGTAAACTCTACAGCATAATGCCTAAGCTTTTGGAACTGGCTGAAGTGGAAAAGGCATGTCAGCTAATGGCAGATGAGATAGAGAAGACAAGACGTCGTGTTAATGCCCTTGAGTATAGGACTATTCCTGAACTACAGGAGACCATCAGATTCATTCGAATGAAACTGGATGAAAATGAAAGAAGTACCATTACAAGACTTATGAAGGTCAAGGATATAATAAATAAAGAAGCATAATGAAAACCCACTTCCAATCGGAAGTGGGTTTTGTCTTGGTGGGTGATATTGGACTCGAACCAACGACCTCTACGATGTCAACGTAGCGTTCTACCAGCTGAACTAACCACCCATGGTGTTATGTTATGATATTAGCACATTAATCTGTCATTTTCAATTGGGAATAGTGAAAAATCTGTGAAACTGTTTACATTTAAGAAGATTAATATTAAACTTAATGTAAGGAAAAGTAAGGGAGAGGGTTATATTGCAAAAAATCATAGAACCAATAGGATTTTTCATATACCTGACTTTAGTTCTTTATATGGGGTTCTACTTGTATAGAAATCACAACGGGAAAAAGAGTTTTATAGTCTTCAGTGCCATGGCTATAACTTTGTTCCTAGGGGATGGAATTTTTGTAATATCAAGACTTTATGGGTTGCTTACAACTGGTTTGGAAAACAACCTTACATTTCTAGGTTTGGGAAGACTTTCTCAGAGCTTTATAATTACAATTTTTTATGCATTTACATTGGATTTGTATAAAGAAAGGTTTTGCATAACTAAAAAACCACCAGTGGAGAAGCTATTAATAGCATTGCTTATTTTTAGAGGAGTAATAACCATATTTCCACAGAATCAGTTTTTTAGACTAGAACAAAGTTCTCAGTTTGCACTAATTAGAGGAGTTCCATTAATAGTTTTTTCATTATTGATTGGAATTATTATTTTTCTACATAGCTTAAGGAATAATGACAAGAGATTTTTAGTTTTGAGTATCTTGTTGGTTTTATCAGCTGTATTTGTTGAACCGACTATTTTCTTTGGGGATAGCTTTATCAGAAACATACTTATCACTGGAATAAGGGGAATTTTATTTATGGGGATAATCTTCATAGGTTTTTGTCATCTGAGAAAGTTAAATGAATTAAGCAGGTATTGAAAGGAGTCAGAATGAAAAAGATACTACTTATATTGTTAATAATAACCATAATAGGTACAAATATATCCTTTGGTATGGGATTTGAAACGGAATTTGAAAACTTCACTGAAAGGGGTACAGTTCTAGAGGCATCAGAGATCAGAGACTCTGAGTATGAGTATTTCAGGGTTCAGGATGTCTTAATCAGAATTGACTCAGGATCTCACAAAGGTGAAGAGATAATGGTGAAGAATGAATTGTCTGATCACCAGTATTACGATATCATAGTGAGTAAGGGACAGAGGGTTCTTCTTATGATTGAGGAGTATCCAAATGGGGACTATAATGTTTACATTGCAGATTACTATAGAACCAATCAATTGATTTACTTAGTTCTTGCCTTTATGTTATTTGTAATTGCCATAGGTGGAATAAAGGGAGTAAAGAGCTTGATTTCCCTGGGGGTGACAATTTCTGCAATTCTATTTGTAATGTTACCACTTATGCTAAGGGGTATAAATCCAATACTTGTAAGTGTAGTAACGGCTGTTTTGGTAACTGTAATTACAATAATTCTTGTATCTGGGATTAATCATAAAAGCTTTGCGGCAATTACAGGGACATCAATTGGTGTAATCATAGCTGGTGTAATAGCTTTTTATATAGGAAATAAAGCATATTTATCAGGCTTAAGTGCAGAAGAAGCCACAATGCTCATGTATATTCCCCAGGGGGTTGAGTTTAACTTCAGACATCTATTATTTTCAGGGATAATCATGGGAGCTTTGGGAGCAGCCATGGATGTTGGAATATCCATTGCATCAAGTATTGATGAGATTCACAAAGCAAACCCCAAACTATCCAGGGCAAGATTGTTCCGATCTGGAATGAATGTGGGTAAGGATGTAATGGGTACAATGGTGAATACACTTATACTGGCTTACACTGGTTCATCAATACCTATGCTACTACTGTTTATGGCATATGAAACGGAATTGTCCAAGGTATTTAACCTTGATGTGGTGGCTACAGAGGTGGTAAGGAGTATGGCAGGAAGCATCGGTCTCATCCTGACAATTCCAATAACAGCATTTATAGCAAGTTACCTGATAAAGGAAAAGAAGAAGGTCATAAATAAGGAGGAAGCAGTTTAATGAAAATATTACTTAGTAGTGAGGCAAGTGATTATATCAAGAAGAAGTCTCCCATGGATCCAAGTTTGAACATAGCAGTTGTTCAAGTTAAAAGTGGCTGATGTTCAACAAATCAACTATCTGTTAAGATGGGAAACCCAGGAAATTCAACTAGATTTGAAGTTTTTAATATTGAAGGCGTTGATGTGTATGTTCAAAAAGGCTTAAGTGTTCCATCGGGGGAGATAAAAATTTCCCTTAATAACTATCTGATTACCAAAAGTATTTCCGTAAAGGGAATACGATATTAAATAATAGTTTAGATACTATACTGATAGGGTAGGTATAAATTGTACAAATATGAAATCAGGAGGTATCTTATATGAATGATAAGAGACTACAAGCCCAGTTAAGAGAAGATATCGGAACGGGAATGGCAAAAAAAATAAGAAGAGATAACATGGTACCAGGAATAGTTTATAGTAAAGGAGAAGAAACTAGACATTTAAATGTAGATCAGTTGGAATTTATTAAAGTGTTTAGAAAGGTGGGAACTTCGTCCTTGATGGAACTGGATTTTGATAATGAAGTGGTTCCAGCAATAGTTAAGTCTGTTCAAAGGGACCCAGTAAAAGGACAAGTAATCCATATTGATTTCCAAAAGTTGGACATGAAGGAAAAGATAAAACTTACTGTTCCTTTGACATTGCTAAATAAGGATTCTATAGCACTTCAACCATCTGTATTAATGCAGATGTTAGATAGTATAGATATAGAGTGTTTACCAGGAGATATTCCAGAGGAGATAGCAATAGATGTATCAGCTATGACCTATGAAACTCCATTATACGTAAAGGATCTTGACATTGTGAATGTTGAATCTGTAAATGTACTTACAGATTTGGAATCCATCATATGTACACTAAATGAGCCTACTATGTCTGGAGAAGACGCAGAAGAAGAGGCAGAAGAAAGTGAAGATCCATCAGCTGTACCAGTAGTTGGTGAAGAAACACGAGAAGAATAAAACTTAGGCAGACTTTACGGTCTGTCTTTTTTATTTAAGAGGAGGGGAAAATATGGGAAGAGTATTGGGTGCATTTTTACTGCCTCATCCACCGATTTTAATAGGTGAAATAGGAGGTGGAGAAGAGGATAAAGCTAAGAGCACATTAGATGGATATATTTTGGCAGTCAATCATTTGGCTAAGCTTAAGCCAGAAGCAATAATTGTAATAACACCCCATGGACCACTATTTACCGATGCCAATTCAATTTACATGGAGGAGAATCTAAAAGGTGACTTTTCTAAATTTGGATATCCTCAATTATCCTACAGGTATAGAAATAGCATTGACCTGACATATCAGATAGTCAAGAATAGTCTAAGGGATGGAATTCCCATAGCTCAGATGACAAAGGAGATGTTTGAAAGTTATAATCTTGAAAGTAAATTGGATCATGGAGTACTACTTCCCCTTCACTTTGTGGATAAATTCTACCACAATTTTGAAATTGTCCCCATAACCTATGGATTATTATCACCTAAGGAATTGTATGACTTTGGAAACCTAATAAATAAGGCAATCCTTCAACAGAAGAAGGATGTGGTTATAATTGCCAGTGGTGACTTATCCCATAAACTTTCCAATAAAGGACCCTATTCCTATTCAAAGGAAGGAGAGGAATTTGACTCCCTCATTGTTGAACTTATTGAAGGAAATAGGCTTGAGGAAATTCTAACCATTGATCTTGATTTTGCAAACAAGGCAGGGGAATGTGGATTAAGATCCCTTATGATCCTTACGGGTATTCTATCCAACTATGAAGTAGAATCAAAGATGATATCCTATGAAGGTCCATTTGGAGTGGGTTATGGAATTGCAATTTTTGATATTTTAAATGAAGAAAAGAAGGACTACACAGACCTGATTCAAGATAGTATATCAAAAAGAGTAAGGGATTTAAGAAGTAGTGAAAGTGATTATGTGAAATTGGCAAGGATGAGCTTGGAGCATTATCTAAAGAGTGGCACATATATGGATTTGCCAGAGGATATTAGTGAGGAAATTCTTAATAAAAAGCAACCAGTGTTTGTTAGTATAAAGAAAAATGGAAGACTTAGAGGTTGCATTGGGTCGCTGAAGTCCTTTGAAAAAAACACTGCCATGGAGATTATAAAGTATGCTGTGGAGGCTGGAATAAGGGATTTTAGATTCACCCCTGTCAGTCTGGATGAAGTTGATGAACTAACATTTAGTGTGGATGTATTGCATGAAAGTGAACCTGTGGAGGATATGGCAGGGTTAGACCCCATAAACTTTGGGGTAATAGTAAAAAAAGGAAATAGAAAAGGATTATTACTTCCTAATATTGAAGGGGTGGACACTGTGGATGAGCAACTTAGAATTGCCCTTAATAAAGCTGGAATAGATGATGACGAAGATTATGAAATCGAGAGATTTAGGGTTGAGCGATACCATTAGAGGTGGGTTTTATGCATGAGGCTATGTTTTATTCCAAAGATAATAATTATGTTTATTGCCTCTTATGTCCTCATTACTGCAAGCTGCGCCATGGACAAAGGGGTAGATGCAAGGTAAGGATTAACAGAGATGGGAGATTGTATGCTGAAAATTACGAAAAGGTAACATCCTACCATTTTGACCCAATTGAGAAAAAGCCTCTGTATCATTTTTATCCTGGGAGTACTATTTTTTCCTTTGGAAGCTTTGGGTGCAACTTTTCATGTGATTTCTGTCAGAATTGGGAGATAGTAGAAAATAGAAATAATTATCTTACCATATCCAAGGGAGATATCCTGTCCTTATCCAAGGCAAGTTCATCCATAGGTATAGCTTATACTTATAATGAGCCAACGGTTAACTACGAATTTATGTATGACACAATGAGAATGGTCAGAGATGAGGATAATTTAAATGTAATGGTGACAAATGGATTTATAAACAGGGAACCATTACTTAAACTACTCCCATATGTGGATGGAATAAATATAGACTTAAAATCATACAGTGAGAATTTCTACAAGCAATTATGCAATGGAAGCCTTGAACCGGTTAAGAACACCATAAGACTATCAAGTCTATATACCCATGTTGAGGTAACTACCCTAGTAATAGATGGTAAGAATAGCAGTGATGAGGAAATGGAAGAAATATCAAGCTTTATAGCTGGCATAAATCCTGATATACCATTGCACCTAAGTAGATACTACCCCCAGTATAAGATGAGTGATCCAGCCACTGAACTGGATACTCTAATACGATTGAGAAATATAGCAAGCAAGAATTTAAATCATGTCTATGTTGGAAATGTTTGGGGTGTGTTTAATGATACAATTTGTCCAAACTGTAAAAGTACTCTTATTAAGAGACAACTTTCAACCGAAGTTGTGGGAATAGAGGATGGAAGATGTACAAACTGTGGTTATCACGTTTACGGAAGATTTTGATAATTAGAAAATTAGTTTTTCAAGAAAAAGTTTACGTATATTAAAATTATAGTTTACGAATATTAAAATCTATATTATAATAGTACCGTTATCAAAAAAATGAAAGAGGAGGTCGATCAATCGAGATGAAAACACCTGTATTAGATGCATTAAAGAACCTTATGGAAGAAAACAGCGTTTCATTTCATATGCCAGGGCACAAAGGTAAGAATACCCTAATTAACTGGGGAGAGTATATACCTTATATTGACACAACAGAAGTAGAAGGAATGGATAATTTACTGGAACCAAGGGGAATTATTCAAGAATCCCAGGAGCATGCTGCCAAGGTTTATGGCTCTAAAGCCACCTATTATGCAGTTAATGGATCAACTGGAAGTATTTATATTGCATTGGCTACCATAACAAAGCCAGGTGATAAGGTTCTGATACAAAGAAATTGTCACAAGGCAGTTTATAATGCCTTGATTTTAAATAGACTTCAGCCTGTATACATTTATCCAAATTACAATGAGAACCATAATGTATTAACTGGATTATATCCAGAGGACATAGATGAAGCATTAACTGAAAACCCAGATATTAAAGCAGTAGTTATGACATATCCTAACTACTATGGAGTATGTTCAGATGTTAAAGCCATAGCAGATATTGTACACAAGCATAATAAGATTCTTATGGTTGATGAGGCTCATGGACCTCATATGACATTTTCAGACAAGCTTCCCATATCAGCTCTAGAAGCAGGAGCAGATATAGTGATTCACTCAACCCACAAGACTTTACCAAGCTTTACCCAGACATCAATGATTCATGTGGGAACTGATAGAATTGACTTAAATAAATTAAGGGACAGATATCAATTATACACCACCACCAGCCCATCATACCTGTTCACCCTTTCCAATGAGATTGCAGCTGCATATATGGATGGTGAAGGTAGAGAAAGACTTGATAAGAGTATTGACAAGGTAAATGAAGTAATTAGTAGACTTCAGCAAATTCCAAGGGTGGAAGTTTTTGTTGGGGATAGTGAAGATGAGACAATTTATGATAAGGATAATACTAAGATATTGATCAATATAGACGGAATAAGAGGATCAATGGTTAAGAAGCTCCTTAGAACAAAATACAATATCAGATTGGAAATGGCTGACTTCTACTATGCGTTGATTCTTACAAGCCTTATGAATGAAGATGAGGATTATGAGAAGGTAATTGCAGCAATTGAAGATCTGGCAAAAAATGCACCCTATGAGGAAATCAACTGGGTTAATGTAAAAATGCCAATTCCAAAGGTGATAATGAGACCTGCAGATGCATACTATGGTAAAAAGGAACAAATTAAGCTTAAGGATGCAATAGGCAGAGTTTCAGCAGCTCCAATCATCCCTTATCCACCTGGAATACCACTGATAGTTCCGGGGGAAGAAATAACTCAAGAGATATATGAACATGTACTATTCCTAATGGATAATGGTATAGAAATTGTAGGTTTAATGGGTTATAATAAGGATAATGTTGTAGTTGTAGAATAGGGAGTGTTGTTAGTGAGGGGAAAATTTATAACCTTGGAAGGTCCTGATGGATCAGGAAAATCCACCATGCTTAATCTTATAGGACAATATCTTAAGGAAAATGGGTATAACTATATTATAACCAGAGAGCCTGGTGGGACAAAAATCGGAGAAAAAATCAGAGATATAATAATAGATAGGGATCATGAGAAAATGGGAGCTGAAACTGAAGCGCTGCTATTTGCAGCATCAAGAGCTCAGCATGTTCATGAGAAGATAATCCCCTCAATTGAAGAAGGAAAAGTAGTGGTTTGTGATAGATTCCTACTTTCCTCCCTTGCTTATCAGGGAGTGGGAAGAGGTTTGGGAATTGAACGGGTAAAGATGATAAATGAGTTTGGCCTAAGGGGAATAATTCCAGATTTAATTCTCTTCTTTCACGTGGACCCTGAAGTTACCCTTCTAAGAAAGACAAAAGAGGGGGGAGACAGACTAGAAGAGGAAGGTGGAGCTTTCCACAAGCAAGTATATGATGGATATATGACTCTTTTAAGGAATTATCCTGAAAATATAGTAATAATCGATGCTTCAAAACCCATTGAAGAAGTTTATGCACAAACCATAAATGCCTTAAAAGTGGGACTTAAATCTAATTAAGAGGAGGAATCAACATGAAACTAGTAGTAGCTATTGTACAAGATCAAGACGCAAACAATGTAATCGAGGAATTGATGGAAAAGGACTTTAGAGTTACAAAGCTAGCTTCTACTGGGGGATTTCTCAAGGCTGGAAATACCACCATATTAAGTGGTGTTGAAGATCATAAGGTAGATGAAGTCATTAAGGTAATAGAGGAGAACTGTAAGACCAGGGAAATCACCACATCTCTATTAACAGTTACCATGCCTGGAGATACGTATATCCCCTATCCATTGGAAGTTAAGGTAGGAGGAGCTACAGTATTTGTTCTTGATATCGAGAAACACATAAAGATATAGGAGGTGTCTTATGAAGTTAATTATGGCAATAATTGATGACGAATACACTAACAGTGTTGTTAAGACACTTATGGCAGAAAAGATAAGAATTACCAAACTAAGTACATCAGGTGGATTTTTAAGCCGTGGAAATACAACTCTTCTCCTTGGCGTGGAAGATGATAAGATTGATAGTACAGTTGAGCTTATAAGAAAAAAGTGCAAACCCATGCAAGTTAAGGATGGAGATACGGAAGTTACAGTAAGTGCCAATCTATTTGTATTGCCCATTGATAAGTATGTAAGGATTTAGCCTGGAGGATTTTTATGGATTATAATAGCATCATAGGTCATAGAATAGCCATAGAAAGCTTGAAGAGGGCTGTTGAAAATGGAAATGAAAGTCACTTTTATATTTTCGAAGGAGACGATGGTCTGGGTAAAAGAACCATAGCAAAGGTTTTTGCAAAAACCTTATTGTGTAAAGAAAAAAATAATGAGCCATGCCAAATCTGCTCTTCCTGTAGGAAGTTTGATTCTGGCAATCACCCTGATTTTATGGAGATCTTTCCAGAGAAAGGTCTTATTAAGAAAGGAGTAATTGACCAGGTTATTCGCAGTATGGCAATGGCTCCTTTTGAGTCTGAAAAAAAAGTTATTGTCATAGATCAAGCACATATGATGAATAAGGAAGCTCAGAATGCCTTTCTTAAGACCCTAGAAGAGCCACCTGGATACATGCATATAATATTTATAACATCTTCTGCTAAAAACCTTCTTCAAACCATACGAAGCAGAGGCCAAAATGTGAAGTTCTATCCAATATCAAAGGAGGATATTGTAAAGTTTCTCTTGGAAAGAGATGTAGATATGGAAATGGCAAACTTTCTTTCTGAGTTCACAAAGGGATCCATAGGTAAGGCCATTAGATTATCAGAATCTGAAGACTTCTTCAATACCAGAGAATGGGTTCTTGAATTAATAGACTCACTTGTTAAGGGCGAGAAATGGAAGGTATTTGCCACCATGGATAGATTTACTGAGAATAAGGATAATATACAAGAGATTCTGGAAATATTTTTATTTTGGTTTAGAGATTTAATTCTGTATAAAACATTCCAAGACTCGGATTTGATAATTAATAGGGACAAGAAGATTTTGTTACGAGAACAATCTTTTCTAGATTTTGAAAAAATAAATGATATAATAGAGAAGATAGTAAAAACAATGGAAGATGTTCAAACTAATGTTAATTTTCAATTGTCCATAGAGACGATGTTGTTTAGAATACAGGAGGAGTTTTAATGGTAAGGGTAGTAGGTGTTAGATTTAAAAAAGCAGGGAAGATATATTACTTTGACCCTGATGTCATAGAAGTTAATCACAATGACTTTGTTATAGTTGAGACTGCAAGAGGCGTTGAATTTGGTCATGTGGTTGTGGGACCAAGGGAAGTGGATGAATCAGAAATAGTATCTCCGCTTAAAAAAGTACTTAGAATTGCGGAAGATGAGGATTTTGAAATTCATAGAGACAATAAAAAAAGAGCAAAGGAAGCTCTTGAAACCTGTCATCAGAAGGTATTGGAGCATAACCTTGAGATGAAGCTTGTGGATGTGGAGTATACCTTTGATAATAACAAGGTCATCTTCTACTTCACAGCAGATGGAAGAGTGGACTTCAGGGAACTGGTTAAGGATTTGGCTGCAATTTTCAAGACGAGAATTGAGTTAAGGCAAATTGGAGTCAGGGATGAAGCCAAGATGATAGGCGGAGTAGGTCCATGTGGACAGGTGGTATGCTGTGCTAAATTCCTGGGGGAATTCGCTCCTGTGTCTATAAAAATGGCCAAGGAACAGAGCCTATCCCTAAATCCAACGAAGATATCAGGACTTTGCGGTAGATTGATGTGCTGTTTGAAGTATGAACAGGATACCTATGAGGAATTACTAAAGAAAATGCCTTCAGTGGGTGCAATAGTTAAGACCCCTGATGGAAGGGGAGTAATAATTGATACTTATACCCTACTGGAGAGGGTAAAGGCAAAGGTAAGATTATCCGATGGTACCGAGGATATTATTCAATACCAGGTGGAGGAAATACAACTTACAGGGAAATACGATCCAAGTTACCAAAGAAATAGTGACAACAATTACGATCCAGATTCCATAGAGGCTTTTAAAGTCCTAGAACAAAACTAGGAATTAACGCTAATCCTTCCCATTTTAACGGGAAGGATTTTTTAATAAAGTCTTTTAAATTCATCTCATATCTGTTAAAATATAACCAAGTAGATTTCATTCTCCAGGAGGTGAAAAGAATGGCTTACATAATTAATGATGATTGCATCGCTTGTGGTGCATGTGAACCAGAGTGCCCAACAGAAGCTATTACAGCAGGTGATATTTACGTTATCGATCCTGACAAATGTATAGACTGTGGAGCTTGTGCAAGTGTTTGTCCAGTGGACGCACCTAACCCAGCTTAGTACTTAATTTAGAAATTAGACCCTACTGGGTCTTTTTTCGTATATATTTGGGAGTTTTTTATGGAAAGAATAGATAAGGTACCAGGAACTGAATATGAGATAATCCAAAATAGGGATATGTTTTCCTATGGTGTGGATGCCATACTATTATCATCCTTTGCAAAACCAAAGGGGGTAGTGGTGGATTTGGGTACAGGAACGGGAATTATACCCTTAAGGTTGGTTGATAGGAATAATATTAAGAAGATATATGGTGTGGAAATACAGGATGAAGTTGCTGATATGGCTAAAAGATCCGTTCTCCTTAATTCATTGGATGAGAGAATTGAAATTCTCCATATGGACTTAAGGGAACTTACTAAAATCCTACCTAAGGCTTCAGTGGATGTTATAACTTGTAACCCACCTTATATGAAAACTGGTGGAGCAATAATAAATGACAATGAAAACTTCGCTCTTTCAAGACATGAAATTAAGGGTTCCCTGGAAGATATCCTAAAGGTTTGTGCATACCTTTTAAAACCAGCTGGAAAATTATACATGGTTCATCGACCTAATAGACTTGTGGATGTTCTTCATTACATGAGAGAAAACAAAATAGAGCCAAAGTATATAAGGTTTGTTCATCCCAAGAAGAGTAAGAATACCAATCTTTTTCTAGTTGAAGGTCATAAGAATGCAAGAAGGGATTTTAAAATTCTTGATCCCTTATATATATATAATGAAGATGGAAGTTATACTGATGAAATATATGAAATATACGGAAGAATTAGGTGAGTTTATGGAAGGAACACTATATATTTGTCCCACTCCCATAGGTAATTTGGAGGATATAACAATAAGAACCATTGAAGTTCTTAAAGAGGTTGACCTTATAGCTGCTGAAGATACTAGACATACTTTAAAGCTATTAAATCACTATGGGATTAATAAACCCCTTACAAGTTATCATGAACACAATATAAGAGAAAAGGGAAACTACCTTATAAATCAGCTAAAGGAAGGCAAGAGCATTGCCCTTGTCAGTGATGCAGGTATGCCTGGAATATCTGATCCTGGACATGATCTGATCAAGCTATGTGTTAAGGAGGATATTAGACTAATTGGACTGCCAGGACCATCAGCATCCCTATTGGCACTGGTGGTATCAGGTCTTGATACTGACAAATTTGTGTTTGAGGGGTTTTTACCCTCCAAGAAAATGGATAGAAAAAAAGCACTGGAAAATCTATCTTCTGAATTAAGAACCATAATATTGTATGAAAGCCCCCACAGAATAAAGGCATGTGTTGAGGATATATATAATATCTTTGGTAATAGAAAGGTATCCTTATCAAGGGAGTTAACCAAGCATTATGAAGAGACCATTAGAGGGGATATGGAGCATTTGTTAAAGGTTCTAGATGAAAGAGAATTAAAGGGTGAAATGATCCTAGTAATA
>JAUWAD010000033.1 GCA_030602225.1 Bacillota bacterium
TTTTTCCAATCTTTAACAAGGGAACTTATCCACAGGCAGGTGTAGAATTATTGAAATTATTATAGAAATATGATATAATTAGCTTAGCTAACAGTGGTACAGTATTCTAGTCAGCACAACTATTCTTGAAGGCGGGGCTAAAAATCCGTCAAAGGGCATATCGATGAAGTTCTTTATGTTTGGCTTGCGACGCCCAGTCGTGGGCTTTCATAAGGAGTAAGAAAGATGGGGCGATCTGCAATGGCATGCAGGCGTGGACCCTGCTTTCGTGGAGACTCAATATAGTGATAAATAGTACTATATTGTGATAAACCTGCAGGACACAATATATTAAATTAAAAGTGCAGAGTAGCCTGCCTTGAGTGAAGTAGCGCGGATGATAAGTTCAATTTAGCTAGACAGGGGCCCAGTTCTGGTTAAGTTCTGTTATCGAAACCTAATTTGCAAAAGAGGCTAGGGAATAGAATGGCTGTAGAGGAAAACTCCTAGACTGTTCAGATTTAGAGGTAGAAAGAGGATTACAGTGCGGACTAAGTGGCAATCCAGTTCCGTCTTTGGCAACAGGAAGGTGATAAGATTAAAGGGAAACCGCTGTACTGGCGACAGACAGTTCCTATCAGAGAAATTCTGCTGGACCTAAAGCCGTAAGATTTACTCTTTTTACTACCACTTTATAAGGCTGATAGCAGTGCTATCAGTCTTTTTATACATATTACGGAGGTTAAGGGATGAGTAAGGGAGACGAGGATAGTTTTTATCAAAAGTATAATCTTAAATGGGTATTACTAATTACATTCTGGACATTTATATTGGCTATTGCCTTTTCAGTCATTGCTGAGAATCTGGTGAATAGTTTGGATGTCCTTTTTGCATTTGTAATACTTTTATTATTTATAGCAATAGGTATCATCTTTGATATAATAGGGATTGCTGTAACTGCAGCAGATGAGAAACCGTTTCATGCCATGGCGGCAAACAAGGTGGGAGAGGCGAAGACAGCCATAAAGCTTGTAAGAAACTCAAGTCAGGTTTCAAACTTCTGTAACGATGTTATTGGAGATATAAGTGGAATTATATCTGGTGCAACGGCAACAAGTATAATTTTCAAGCTCATATTGGTATTTGATGCACTAAATGCTACGGTCCTTACCATAATTCTAACTGCCTTTACAGCATCACTAACTGTGGGAGGCAAGGGAATAGGAAAGGCAGTGGCCCAGTATCATCATGAGGCAATCATTTACAAGGTAGCAAAGATAATACGTGTATTTGAGAAGTTGCTTAGTACTGAGTTCTTTCCACCTAAGAAGAAGAACAACAGTACAAAGGGAAAGAAGGATAAGGGAGAAGTATTCAATGGAAAAGAAAAGAGCTGATGTAATATTATTTGAAAAGGGTTTGGTTGATTCCAGGGAGAAGGGAAAGAGAGTCATTATGGAAGGCTCTGTTTTCATCGGGGATCAGAGGGTTGATAAACCTGGAGAATATTACGATGATAGCGTTGAAATATATATAAAGAAGAATCCTCTAAACTACGTTAGTAGGGGAGGTTTGAAACTGGAGAAGTCCATAGAAACATTCAAATTGAATCTAGAGGATAAGATAGCAATGGATATGGGAGCGTCAACAGGAGGATTTACTGACTGCATGCTACAAAATGGAGCCAGTAAAGTATATGCAGTTGATGTGGGTTATGGGCAGCTTGATTGGAAATTGAGAAATGACAAGAGGGTTGTAGTCATGGAGAGGACCAATATCAGGTATTTAAAGGAAGAGGATATTCCTGATAAGCTGGATTTTGTCTCCATAGATGTTAGCTTCATAAGCCTAAGACTTATGCTACCTGTGGCAAGGGATTTAACCCTGGATTCAGGGGAAGT
Source organism: Bacillota bacterium (assembly GCA_030602225.1). Lineage (GTDB taxonomy): Bacteria > Bacillota > Clostridia > Tissierellales > Tissierellaceae > Gudongella. The sequence continues at coordinate 1,881 of JAUWAD010000033.1, forward strand.
GGTAGCCCTTATTAAGCCACAGTTTGAAGCAGGTAGGGATAAGGTTGGCAAGAAGGGGATAATCAAGGATAAGGAAACCCACAAGGAAGTAATACTTAAGGTAATCCAGTTCGCCAAGGAATTAGGATTATACACCAATGGACTTACCTATTCGCCAATTACTGGCGGAACTGGAAATATAGAATTTTTAATATACTTGAAGAAAACTGATGTGAATTTTGATTTGAATAATGTTGATCTAGTAATAGAAGAAGCACACCAACAATTGAAATAATGGGGGAAAGCCTATGCTAAAGGAACTTCGAATTAAAAATTTTGCAATTATTGATGAACTGACAATAGATTTTACAAGTGGATTGAATCTGTTAACTGGAGAGACAGGGTCAGGTAAGTCCATAATAATTGAAGCTCTGGAAATGGTATTAGGTGGCAGGGGTAGCAAGGATATGATAAAGACAGGAAGAGAAAGTGCCCTTATAGAAGCTATGTTCTTTCTGGATGATAGATTCAAAGAAAGACTATTGGACTTGGGATATGAGTGTGATGATATAGTAATAATATCAAAGGAAATATCAAATAAGTACCCCAGTGTTTCCAGGATAAATAATCGACCAATAACCATAAATTCTCTATCTCAGATTACTTCATTAATGGTGGATATATTCGGTCAACATGAGCATCAATCACTACTGGATATTAGGAATCATATGGAGATTGTGGATTCCCTTCTAGATCCATCAGGTAAGGAATTACTAACTAAGATAAGAAATCAATATGATGAATACAAGGACCTTTCAAAATACCTTGAGGAGCTAAGCATTTCAAGTTATGAAAGGGAAAGGGAACTGGACATACTGGAGTTTCAGATAAATGAAATTGACAATGCAAACCTTGAAGATAGGGATGATCTTCAGGTGGAACAGGAATTTAAGAAGTATGACAATCTTAAGGATATATTAAAGGTAACAGGTGAGATCAATAATATTATCAAGGATAACTATGATGGAAGCAATATCCTTTCCCTTATTGATTATGCCATATCAAGGTTAAATGAAGTAAAGAAATTTGACACATCCTTGGATAATACCTACCAGAGATTAGTTGATATTAGATATGAGTTGGATGATGTATATAGAGAACTTGACCATTACTCTGGGTCCATGGAAGTGGATGATGAAAGATTGTTCTTCCTTAGAGTAAGGTTGGATTTAATTAATTCACTTAAGAAGAAGTATGGCAAGAGTGTTTCTGATATATATAAGTACAGGGATGAAATTGGAGAAAGATATGAAAAACTTGTCAATATAGATAAGGAAATTGAAATGGTAAAGAAGAAGTTAAATATCATCAAGGAAGCTATATACAATCATTCCAGCATCCTAAGCAATTTTAGAAAGAAGGTTGCAGATGATCTTGAGGGGAAAATGGCCTCAGAACTTAGTACACTTAATATGAACAATGTGTTGTTCAAGGTTAGTTTTAAACAAAAAGAGAACATCAGTGAAAATGGAATGGATATCATTGAATTTCTAATATCCACTAATCCAGGGGAAGAACTTAAATCCCTTTCTAGAATTGTATCTGGTGGTGAAATGTCAAGAATAATGCTTGCCTTCAAGGGAATCATAGCCCATAATGACAATACACCCACCTTGATATTTGATGAAATAGATACAGGTATAAGTGGAAGAACAGCCCAGATCGTAGGAGAGAAAATAAAGAGGATAGCAAAGGATCATCAGGTTATTTCAATTTCTCATCTTCCACAGATTGCAGCACTTGCTGACACCCACTTTCTAATAGTAAAGGATTCCACAAATGAATCCACCATTACCAAAGTGGAGAAGTTAAGTGATGAGGAAAGAATAGAAGAATTGGCTAGATTATTAGGTGGAGTTGATGTTACAAAGACCACCAGGGAACATGCAAGGGAAATGCTAAATATGTCTAGTAGAATACAGAGTTAAACTTAAATGGGATGTTAGGAGGATAATAATGACTTACGAAGAAAAAACCATGAAGTGTGATAAGATCTATGAAGGTAAGATTGTCAACTTAAGAATAGACACTGTGGAGCTACCGGATAAAAAATACTCTAAAAGGGAAATTGTTGAGCACCCAGGTGGAGTTGGAGTAGTGGCATTTAACGAAGAGGGTAAGATGTTACTGGTAAAACAATACAGAAAGGCAATAGATAAGGTAATCCTTGAATTACCTGCAGGAAAGCTTGAAGTAAATGAGGAACCTAGGGAAACAGCATTAAGAGAACTTCAGGAAGAAACAGGATATCTGGCAGAAAAGCTGGAATACCTTCTTGAATTCTACACCTCACCAGGATTTAGTACAGAGAAGATTTATCTTTTTTATGGCAAGAACCTTAAAAAGGGAGAACAGCATCTGGAAGCAGGGGAATTCATTCAGGTGGAGAGTTACACCATTGAAGAGTTACTGAAGATGATAGACCGTGGAGAAATCATGGACTCAAAAACCATCATTGGAATCAACATGGCAAGAGAAATTCAGAAAAAGAAATAGGGTAATGATATGATACTTAAAATTAGGAAAGACTATAAAAATTATATAGAAACTGAAAAGAAGTTGAAGAAGAACTCTGTGGATGCCTATGTGAGGGATCTGGAAAGCTTCAATGATTACATAAACTCACTAAGTATTCCCAGCATCAATGAAATTAACAATACCCATATAATCAGGTATCTTCTTAATCTTCAGAGGGATGGAAAGTCCACTTCCACAATTTCTAGACATTTGGCCAGCATCAGGTGTTTATTTGAGTATCTACTGAATAAATCCATTATTAAGGAAGATCCAACCCTAAATCTTAGGCCACCTAGAAAGGAAAAGAAGAGTCCTATAATACTAACAGAGGATGAGGTTAACAAGCTTCTAGATTTACCGGATATATCCACCCAGAAGGGTTCAAGGGATAAAGCACTTTTGGAGGTGCTATATGCATCTGGACTTAGGGTTTCGGAAATTAACTCCTTGAATATTGAGGATATTGACCTAAAACAGGGTACAATTAAACTGTATCAGGAGGATTCCTTTAGAGAGGTACCCATGGGAAGAGTTGCATTGGATAGTCTATCCAACTATCTAAAGAACTACAGAAAGGACTCTTTGAAAGATGAACCGCTATTTATTAATTACTCAGGTGAGAGACTTACAAGACAAGGTCTTTGGAAGATAATCAAAGGTTATGCCAAGGACTTATCCCTAAAGAAGTCCATAACTCCCCAGGTATTAAGAAATTCATTTGCTGTTCATTTGCTTAGAAACGGAGCTGATATTAAGACTGTACAGGCCATACTTGGACATTCTGATGTTGCTTCCACCCAGGTGTATACTTTTTTGGCCGAAGATACAAATTTAAGGGAAGTATATAATAATACACATCCCCGTGCCTAGGAGGATATCATGAGAGCAGTGGATATAATAGAGAAGAAAAAGCATAATATGACTTTGTCCAAGGAAGAAATAGACTTTCTAATCCTTGGGTATACAAATGGTGAAATACCAGATTATCAAATGTCAGCATTTCTTATGACTGTTTATTTCAATGGAATGAATTCAGAGGAAATCGCAAACTTGACAGAAAGCTTTGTCAAGTCAGGAGATAGTGTGGATTTATCAGAAATTGATGGTATAAAAGTAGATAAGCATTCCACAGGAGGCGTGGGAGATAAGATCAGTCTTATTGTAATTCCCCTTGTGGCATCCTTTGGAGTACCGGTGGCTAAGATGAGTGGTAGAGGGTTGGGTCATACCGGTGGTACTATTGATAAACTTGAGTCCATAGAAGGATTCAGGACAGATTTAAGCCCAGATGAATTCATAAATAATGTTAATAAGTACAAGATGGCAATTGTAGGTCAGACTGCAAATCTCACACCAGCGGATAAGAAGATATATGCCTTAAGGGATGTAACATCTACAATTGACAGTATACCATTAATAGCCAGTTCCATTATGAGCAAGAAAATCGCCTCTGGAGCAGATTCAATAGTTTTGGATGTGAAGGTGGGTTCTGGAGCCTTCATGAAAACCATTGAAGAAGCAGAAGCTCTTGCAAGGACCATGGTTTCCATAGGAAAGAACCTTGGTAGAAATACCATAGCTGTTATTACCAATATGGATCAGCCATTGGGTCATGAAGTTGGAAACAGCAATGAAGTCATGGAGGCAATAAAGGTATTAAAAGGTGAAGGCTCAGTTGATGAAACTGAAATAGCACTGGCAATTGCTGCCAATATGTGTGTTCTTGGTGGAGCATTCTCTAATATGGATGAAGCATACAAGGGACTAAAAGAATCAATTTCCTCTGGTAGGGCTATTGAGAAACTTAAGGAGCTTATTAAGATCCAAGGGGGTAATCCCAATATCATAGATAATCCAGATCTTCTACCAAAGGCAAAAAATATACACCCAATTAAAGCAGATAAGGATGGATATATATACTCCATCGATGCGGAGTCCATTGGAATAGGGGCAATGCTCCTGGGAGCTGGTCGTAAGAAGAAAGAGGACCCAATTGATCCTGCAGCAGGAATAACCCTAATAAGTAAAATGGGAGATAAGGTAAGTAAGGGAGATATCATCTGTCAGCTTAGGACTAATTTGGATGAAATTGATGATGCAATGGAAAAAGTTCAGGGGGCATTTGTGATTAAAGATGAAAAACCAAAGACAAATCCCTTTATTTATAATATAATAAGGTAGTAGTATACCTCGACGCATAGGTCGAGGTTATCTTATAGTTAAGGAGCAGAGTATGAATTATCTTGTAAGTTTACCAGGATTATTAATAGCAATAGTATTTCACGAATTTGCCCATGGTTACAGTGCGTATTTACTTGGGGATCCAACTGCAAAGAATGCAGGAAGATTAACATTAAACCCAATAAAGCATATAGACCCTGTAGGCTTCTTATTTATGCTTATATTTAGATTCGGTTGGGCTAAGGGCGTTCCAATAAATCCCATGTATTTCAAGAACAGAAAAAGAGATACAATAATCGTATCCTTAGCTGGCGTATTTACCAACTTCACCCTTGCACTTCTAATCGGGAGTCTGCTGATTTATCTTCCCATTAGAAACAGTGTAGTTACCGATATGATGGTAATAACTCTTTGGTATAACATAATGCTTGGAGTATTCAATCTTCTTCCTTTTCCTCCGCTGGATGGATCAAAGGTTGTGGCAAGTTTACTTCCTGCAAAGTATGAATATTACTTCTACAAATATGAAAGATATTTTTATCTGGTCTTGATCCTATTAATAGCAACCAATTACATTCAGAGAATTTTAGGACCATTGGTGGATTTTGCGTATAATATGGTTATTAGAATATTGATATTTTAGGAGAAGAGTATGGATATTAATGTAAGTATAAAAGTCTATGAAGGACCTTTGGATCTACTCCTTAGTTTGATAGATAAGAATAAGATTGATATATACGATATTCCCATTCATACAGTCACAGAGCAATTTCTTTATCATATCAGACAATGGGAAGAATTAAACTTAGAAGTTGCCAGTGATTTCATTCTTATGGCAACAACTCTTCTTGAAATAAAATCAAGAATGCTACTACCTGTTCAGGTGGTGGAAATTGATGGGGAAGAGGTTAGTGTTGACCCCAGGGAAGAACTGGTTAGAAGACTTCTTGAATACAAGCTTTTTAAGGAAATAGCAGATGATCTTAAATCCTCGGAAGCCATATATTCCAGGGTATACTATAAGCCAGGGGAGGATGTAAGTGATTACAGGGATCCCTTTGACGAATTGAGCACCATGAAATTAACTGACCTTATGAAGACCTTTGAAGGAATCCTTGAAAGGTATAGATACAACACTGGAGATCCAAGTTTCTTTGAGATTCAAAGAGAAGAGATCAGTCTTGAGCAATGCAGTGAAGATATCACCAATAGACTCATTTTAGGTTGTAGTATTAAGTTTAGCGATATAATAAGAAGTCATCATTCCAGATCACGTATCATTGCTTATTTTCTATCCCTTTTGGAACTTCTGAGAATGAGAATGATACTTGTAACTCAGGATGACACCTTTTCAGACTTATTAATTGAAAAGAGGGGTTAATTAATGGATAAAAGAGAATTAAAAGCAATCATAGAGGGTCTTCTTTTTACATTTGGTGATCCCATAGAGGCTAAGGAACTTGCCAAGGTATTGGATATATCAAATAAGGAAACAGAAGAGCTATTGAAGGAAATAAAGGATGAGTTTGATTTTAACAGAAGGGGTATCAGAATTATAAAGTTCAATAATTCATACCAGCTGGGAACTAGACCAGAACATCATGAATACATTAAATCCATTGTTCAGACAAGAAATACCAAGAATCTTTCCAGTGCTGCATTGGAGACTTTATCCATTATTGCATATAAGCAACCTGTCATTAAGGCTGATATTGATCAGATAAGAGGTGTTAAAAGTGATAGGAGCCTTGAGACACTAATAAATAGAAAGCTGGTTAAGGAGGTTGGCAGGCTTGATAAGCCTGGAAAACCAATCCAGTACGGAACTACAGATGATTTCTTGAAGTATTTTGGATTAGAGAGTATTGACCAATTACCTCCAGTGGATACCTATATGGAAGTAGTAGAAGAATAAAAAGGAGAATGTTTATGAAGGATGAAGCAATGAGATTACAGAAATATATGGCCATGTGTGGGGTAGCATCAAGAAGAGCCTCTGAGGAACTTATAAAGAATGGTTTGGTAAGTGTCAATGGTAAGACTGTAACTGAAATGGGATATATGGTTAAGCCTAAGGATAAGGTCATGGTTAATGGAAAAAACATTTCCATGGAAAAGAAGAAGATATATATCATGGTAAATAAGCCAATTGGTGTAATAACAAGCGTTAAGGATGAGAAGGGTAGAGTTGGGGTAACAGACTTAATCGATGGTGTCAGTGAGAGAATTTATCCAGTGGGTAGACTTGATGTGGATACAACAGGTCTTGTGCTTCTTACTAATGATGGAGAACTTGCATTTAAGCTAACCCATCCATCAAAGAAAGTTTACAAAAGATATATTGCCATAGTTGAAGGTGTTCCCAATAAAATAGAGCTTGAGAAATTCAGAAAAGGTATTAAAATAGATGGAAAAGTAACTGCCAAAGCCAATGTGAAGATTCTTAAGAACTTCGGTGATGATTCCATACTGGATATAGAAATATACGAAGGTAGAAACAGACAGGTTAAGAGGATGTGTGAGGCCATAAATCATCCTGTGAAGAAACTTAAGCGTATTGCCTTTGGAGAACTGGAGTTGGGTGGTTTGGATACAGGCAACTGGAGATACTTAAACGATGAGGAAATGGAGTATATTAAGAGCTTATAGAGGTGAAATATGCTAATTTTTAAGGATGTAGGCAATTTAGATATTATAAATGAGTATATAGAAAAAAACAAGTTGGAAGAGTTATACTTCCAGGATGGATTGTTCTTTGGTGGATTCGAAGATGATAGATTATTTGGATTATGTCAGGTTAATTTTGATGAAAAAGGAATTGCTATGGGTATGATACATGTAATTGAGGATTACCGAGGGCAAGGTTTTGGTAATGCAATGGTGAGATCACTTTTCAACAAACTAGAGTTAAATGGCATAAAGTTTGTTTATTCACCTTCTGCCAATAAGTATTTGGATAAATTGGGCTTTAAATTTCATGGAAATGTTTATGGTTGTGATCTTAAAGAAATGTTTAATGGTGGCTGCTCCTGCTGTGGAGAGGATCATTAATGAGTAGGGATCTATTAAACAATGCTAATGATTTCACATCAATGCTGATTAAGACATATGTAAAGGAACACCATATATGTCTGGATGGAACAGTGGGTAATGGCAATGACACAATGAAGATACTTAATGCATTAAATGGAACCGGGAAAATATATGGCTTTGATATTCAGGAAGATGCCATTAATCATACAGAATCATTAATCTTTGATAGAAATTATAATACAGAAGTACTATTAATAAAGGACAGCCATGAATATGTTGATCGATACATCAAGGAAAGAATAAATTTTGCAATATACAATCTTGGATATCTTCCAGGAGGAGATAAGAACATTAAGACGAATTATACCTCAACTATCATAAGCATAAAGAAGGTTCTGGATTTATTAGCTCCCAATGGTATATTATTAATCACTGTTTATTTGGGACATCCAGGGGGTATGGATGAATACACGGCAATCAATGACTATTTGGAAACTCTGGAGCAGAAAAATTACAATGTCTTTAAATTAAAATTTATAAATCAAAAGAACAACCCACCAATAACATTTGGGGTGGAGGCTAGAGGAGGAGAATAATGGCTAAGGTTAAATTTATGGAAACAGCTTTTAGAGATGCGCATCAATCTCTAATAGCAACGAGAATGAGCACCAAGGATATGCTTCCCATTGCTGAAAAGCTTGATCAGGTTGGATATCATGCATTGGAAGTATGGGGAGGAGCTACCTTTGATTCCTGTCTTAGATTCCTGAATGAAGATCCATGGGATAGACTAAGACAACTTAGAAAGGTATTTAAGAATACAAAGCTTCAAATGCTTCTAAGAGGACAGAATCTATTGGGATATAAGCATTACCCTGATGATGTTGTAGAATTATTCGTAAAAAAGGCAATTGAAAATGGAATCGATATTGTTAGAGTATTTGATGCTCTTAATGATTTAAGAAATATTGAAACATCCATCAAAGCAACTAAGAAATACGGAGGACATGCTCAAGGAGCTATTTCCTACACAATAAGTCCTGTGCACAATACAGCATACTATGTCCAGGTTGCAAAGGATATGGTGGAAATGGGTTGTGATTCCATCTGTATCAAGGATATGTCTGGTATACTATTACCATACCCAGCATATGAACTGGTAACTGAACTTAAGAAGGCAGTAAGTGTTCCCATAGAAGTACACTCACACTTTACCAGTGGAGTGGCAAATCAAACCTATCTTAAGGCCATAGAAGCAGGTGCAGATATTATTGATACTGCAATATCACCCCTTGGCAATGGAACCAGTCAACCAGCTACTGAACCTATGATAGCTTCTCTGGAAGGTTCAGAATATTATCCTGATCTTGATTTTGACCTGCTTGTTGAAATAGCAGACTACTTCAAAGGCTTGAAGGATAAGTACATCAAGGAAGGGTTGCTTGATCCCAAGGTAATGAATGTTGATATTAATACATTAAAATATCAGGTTCCAGGAGGAATGCTTTCAAACCTTGTTTCCCAGCTTAAGGCTCAAGGCAAGGAAGATATGTATGAGGAAGTGCTAAAGGAAGTTCCAAGGGTAAGGGAGGACTTTGGTTATCCACCACTGGTTACTCCAATGAGTCAGATGGTTGGTACCCAGGCTGTGTTTAATGTTATCCTTAATGAACGATACAAAATGGTACCCACAGAGGCTAAGAACTATGTAAAAGGTTTATATGGAAAACCAACTGTACCAATTTCTGATGAAATAAGAAAGAAAATCATAGGAGAAGAAGAGGTATTCCAAGGAAGACCTGCTGATCTTTTAGAGCCTCAACTTGAAAATTATAGAAATGAGATAAAGGAATATCTAGAGCAGGAAGAGGATGTATTGTCATATGCACTATTCCCTCAGGTTGCCATTCCTTTCTTCAAACAGAGACTTGCAGAAAAATATAGAATTGAGACTGAGCTTCTGAATCAGGAAGATCAAACTCACCCAGTATAATAACAAGCCCATATATATCAGTTCAAATACTGAAATATATGGGTTTTTTGTGTTTTTTTCTAAATCTTGAAAGCAAACTTGCAAAAAGAATCGATTTCCTAAAATATATGAAGTAAAACTTGCAAAAAATGATTGGATTTGATATGATTTAGTTAAATAAATATCTAATGTATAGGGGGGAAAGTAATGCCTGAAAATAAAGAAAAATCCTTAACAGTTGACAAGGAATGGTGTAAGGGCTGTGGTATTTGCGTGGCATTTTGTCCGAAGAGTGTTCTTGAGATAGAAAATGGTAAGGTTGAGATTAAAAACTTTGATGCGTGTATCCAATGTGGACAATGTGAACTCAGATGTCCAGACTATGCAATTTATTTAGGAGGGAATAGATAATGGCAATTAAACTTATGCAGGGAAATGAGGCTTGTGTTGCAGGTGCTTTGAAAGCTGGCATGAGGTTTTATGCTGGTTATCCAATTACACCTTCCACAGAAATAGCTGAAATATCAGCTGAAGCTCTACCAAAGGTAGGGGGAAAATTCATACAGATGGAAGATGAAATCGCAGGTATGGCTGCCACTTTAGGTGGATCATTAGCAGGATTAAAATCCATGACTGCCACATCAGGACCAGGATTCAGCTTGAAACAGGAAAATATTGGATATGGAATAATAACAGAAACACCATGTGTTATTGTAAATGTTCAAAGAAGTGGTCCAAGTACTGGTTTACCAACTTCACCAGCTCAAGGAGATATTTTACAGGCTAGATGGGGAACTCATGGAGATCACTCAATCATAGCATTATATCCTTCATCAGTTAAAGAAATATATTATACTACAATAAGAGCTTTCAATCTTGCTGAAAAGTATAGAACCCCAGTTATACTATTATTAGATGAAATAATCGGACATATGAGAGAGAAGATAGAGATCCCTGAAAATGATGATGTGGAAATCATCGATAGAAAGGTTCCCACATGTCCTCCAGAAGAATACAAGGCCTTCAAGGTAAAAGAAGGAGATATTGTTCCAGAGATGGCGGGATTCGGAACAGGTTACAGATACCATGTTACTGGTTTAGTTCATGATGAAACAGGTTTTCCATCAGGAAATGAGCTTGTGGCTGATAAATTACTTAATAGATTAATTGATAAAATTGAAAACAATAAGGACGACATAGTTACTTATGATGAATATATGCTTCAAGATGCTGAATATGCAATAATCTCATTTGGTGCTATTGCCAGATCTGCAAAGGCTGCAGTTGATCATCTTAGAGAAGAAGGTATAAAGGTTGGTTTATTCAGACCAATAACCATATGGCCTTCACCAGATAAGCAATTACTGGAATTAGGTAAGAAGATGAAGAAGATTTATGTAATTGAAATGAATGCTGGTCAGTACTTCCTTGAAGTTGACAGATTGGCTGGAAAACACACAACAGTTGAAAAATACGGAAAAATTAATGGAGAGATAATCACTCCAGAAGATATAGTTTCCTTTGTAAAGGAGGATCAAAATGCCTAGTGGATTAGTTAATCAATATTTTAGGACTCAAAATCTGGCTCATATCTGGTGTCCAGGTTGTGGAAATGGTATTGTAACAAGAGCATTGGTAAAAGCTATTGATGCATTGGGACTTGATAAGGATGATGTTTGTGTTGTATCAGGAATAGGTTGTAGCTCAAGAGCACCAGGATATCTTGACTTTAACACTCTTCATACAACCCATGGAAGAGCATTGGCATTTGCCACAGGAGTAAAACTTGCAAACCCAAAATTAAATGTAATTGTAGTTACTGGAGATGGAGATTCTTCTGCAATCGGTGGAAATCACCTTATTCATGCAGCAAGAAGAAATATCGATATAACAACTATTGTATTTAATAATAATACTTATGGAATGACAGGTGGACAGTATTCACCTACAACTCCAACAGGAGATAAGGGTACAACCGCTCCTTATGGAAATATAGATGCAGCTTTTGATCTTTGCAACCTGGCTCAGGCAGCAGGTGCTTCATATGTGGCTAGAGGAACTATCTATGCAGCAAATCAACTGGAAAAGAACATAATTGATGGTATAAAGAATAAGGGATTCTCCTTTATTGAAGCAATGACAACTTGTCCAACATATTATGGTAGAAAGAATAAAAAGGGTAATGCAGTAGACATGGTAACATATCTAAAAGAACATGCAATAAACAAAATTGCATGGGAAAAACTTCCTGAAGAAAAGAAAGTAGGAAAGTTTGTTATTGGTGAGTTATATAGTTCAACACGTCCTGAGTATACAGAACAGTACGATAGACTAATTGACTCATTTAAGAAGGGGGTATAATATCATGGATAGATGGGAATTGAGATTATCAGGTTCAGGTGGACAAGGACTTATCACAGGGGGAATTATTCTAGCTGAAGCAGCTTTAATGGATGGGAAAAATGCTATTCAGTCACAATCCTATGGCCCAGAAGCAAGAGGTGGTGCCAGTAAGGCGGAAGTAATCATCAGCAATGATGAGATTACCTTCCCAAAGGTTGAGAACTGTAATTTATTGCTTTCTCTAACTCAATTATCATGTGATAAGTACATCAAGGAATTAAATCCAGAAGGAATATTAATAATAGACTCTTCTGTGGAAATGCCAGAAAGAGATGATATAAAGGTATATAGAATTCCAATACTTGAAACAGCTGAAGAAAAAATGAAAAAGCCAATGGTTGCTAATATAGTAGCTTTAGGAGCCATATTTAAGATAACAGAGATTGTATCAGAAGAGTCCTTGAAAAAGGCCATATTGGCAAGAGTGCCAAAGGGAACCGAGGAACTTAACAGAACTGCATTTAAAGAGGGCTGTGACCTTATTAAGTAGAGAGGATGGTTATATTGAGCAACAACCCAAATGTAATTAAAAACATCCAAGATAGTTATTCTTCCCTTAGCAAAGGTCAGAGAATTATTGCTGAATACATGATAAATCATTACGATAAAGCTGCTTTTATGACTGCTGCAAGCCTTGGGAAAATACTTAACATAAGTGAATCCACAGTTGTTAGATTTGCCAATGCCCTTGGATATACAGGATATAAAGAGTTGCAAAAGGAACTACAGGAACTTATTAGAAATAAATTGACTACAGTTCAAAGGATTAATTTAAGCGATGAGTTTGACAGCAATGGCTCAACATTTGCAAAGGTAATTGAAAAAGATATAGAAAACATGAAAAAGACCTTATCAGAAATAGATCAGGTAAGCTTTAACAAAGCTATCAAGGAGACTATAAGTGCAAAGAACATTTACATTATGGGTCTTAGAAGTTCATCCTTCTTATCAGGATATCTAAGTTTTTACCTTAATTTTATATTCAATAACATCAGAAACATCTCACCAGGTGCAAATGATATATTTGAACAAATTGCAAAGGCAAACAAGGATGATGTAATAATTTGCATCACATATCCAAGGTATTCCAAAAGGACATTGGAGGCATTGGAGTATGCAAAAGCTAAGGGATGTAGAATTATAAGTTTTACAGACAGCTTAATATCACCAGCATCCAGTAGATCGGATATTACCATTATAGCAAGAAGCGATATGATTTCCTTTGTAGATTCACTTGTTGCTCCCATGAGTTTACTAAATGCTTTTATCATTGCCCTGGGTAATGAGAAGAAGGAACATATAAAGCCATACTTTGAAGAGTTGGAATACGTGTGGAAGAAATACAGCATTTATGATGAAAATGGAAACATGTAATAGGATCAACCAAGATTTTCTTGGTTGATTTTTTCATCAAAATATCAAAACAAATAATATCATAAATGATAACAATCTCTTGGAAGATTTGTTATAATACCTATAGGAGGTTGTGTATACAATGAATAAATCGATTGGAATAATAGGGGCAGGTCCTGCGGGAATAATAGCCGCTGGTACTGCAGCAGAAAATGGAAAGAAAGTAGTTATTTTTGAAAAAAACAAACAAATAGGAAAAAAGCTTTTTATCACTGGAAAGGGTAGATGTAATATTACAAATGCATCTCCCATAGAGGAGTTCTTCAATTATATTGTTTCCAATAAGAATTTTCTATATAGTAGTCTATACAGTTACACCAATACTCATATACTTGAGCTTCTTGATAAGTATGGATTGATAACAAAGGTAGAAAGGGGGAATCGAGTATTCCCAAACAGCGATAAGTCCAGTGATGTTATTAAAGCACTAAACAAGTATCTTGATGATACTGGTGTTGATGTGCGACTTAATAGTGAAGTTAAAAATGTATATTTTAATGGGGAGAAGTTTGTAATAGAATTATCCACGGGAGAAAAGTACGAATTTGATTCAATAATAATTACTACTGGTGGAAAGAGCTATCCAGCTACAGGTTCAACTGGAGATGGATATAGATTTGCAAAATCATTTGGACATACAATTACTAACTTAAGACCTTCTCTAGTGCCCATGGAGTTAAATAACCAATGGATAAGTGATCTTATGGGTCTTTCTCTTAAGAATGTAACTCTTAAGGCTTATTCCAATAAAAAGTTGGTTCATGAAGAGTTTGGTGAAATGGTATTTACCCATTATGGAATTTCTGGACCAATAGTTTTATCCATGAGTAACTATGTTAATAGAATTGTCAATGGATTGAAGCTATCCATAGATTTTAAACCTGCCCTTGATTTTGAAAAATTGGATAATAGAATCTTAAGGGACTTCACTGAGTATAAAAATAAGCAGCTTAAAAATGCACTTAATGATCTGTTACCTCAGAAATTGATTCCTTGGGTGATTACAGCAGCTGGAGTGTATCCGGATAAGGTTGTTCATCAGATAACCAAGGAGGAAAGGGAGAGGTTAGTTGGGGTATTGAAGGATTTTCCATTGGAGTTTAAAGGCTTCAGACCTATAGAAGAGGCCATAGTAACATCTGGAGGTATAAGTACCAAGGAAATAAATCCATCCACCATGGAGTCTAAAATAGTTCCAGGATTGTTCTTTGCTGGGGAGTTGATAGATGTGGATGCACTAACTGGAGGGTATAATCTTCAAATAGCATATTCTACCGGATATTTAGCAGGAATAAATGCATAATTTACTTGTTTACTTATGGTTATTATTATATAATTATAAAGGAGAGTTTGTATGAATGTAGTATCTATTAGAGGGGCTATTACTGTAGAAGACAATTCTGAGAAAGCTATTTTAGAAGGCACATCAGAATTATTGAGGACGATTGAAGACAAAAACCATCTACAAAAGGATAAGGTTATTAGCATGTTTTTTACTGCTACTAATGAACTGGACCAAGCCTACCCTGCAAGAGCCGCTAGGGATATGGGATATGTAAATTGTGGACTTATGTGTTTTAATGAAATGGCTGTGAAAGGCAGTCTTGGAAAATGCATTAGAGTTATGATTTTATATAGTTCCGATGTTGAACAACAAAGTGTTCAGCATATTTATCTCAAGGACGCGAAGAGTCTAAGGCCAGACTTAGCTACTTAGGATACAAACCACCTCATAGGTGGTTATTCTTTTTTAGGAGGACAAATATGAAAGACTTATGTTCCATTGCTATAGATGGACCAGCAGGTGCGGGAAAGAGCACAGTTGCAAGGATAGTCGCAGAAAAATTAGGCTTTGAATACGTGGATACAGGTGCAATGTACAGAGCTTATACTCTAAAAGTACTAAACATGAATCTTGATCCTGAAAACAGGGATCATGTTCTATCCATACTTGAGGATACAGATATAGATTTCATGGAAAATCACATCTATCTTGATGGAAAGATAGTAGATGATGAAATAAGGGATAATAAGGTGTCAAAACAAGTTTCATATATAGCAAGCATCAAGGAAGTAAGAGAAAAAATGGTGGAAATACAACAACTTATCGCAAAGAAAAGGTCTGTTGTAATGGATGGAAGGGATATTACCACAGTTGTGTTACCTAAGGCTAATTTCAAGTTTTTTGTAACGGCTTCAGTGGAAGAAAGAGGAAGAAGAAGATTTTTAGAACTTCAATCCAAGGGTATAAAAGATATTACCTTAGAAGAAATAATAGGAGATATTGCTAGAAGAGATAATATTGATAGCAATAGAGAAGAATCACCTTTGACTCTCACTGAGGATTCAGTATTAGTTGATACCACAAGTTTAACAATAGAGGAAAGTGTAGACAGAATTATCTCCATTGTAAAGGAGGGAAGATTAGATTGTTCTACTCAGTAGTAAAGGTAATAATTGCTTTTATTTTTCGTATAATCTTTAGAATCAAGGTAGAAGGTGAAGAAAATATTCCCCCTGAAGGTAGATTAGTGGTATGTTCAAACCATTTTTCCAATTGGGATCCTCTAGTTATTGCAGCATTTTTTAAGAGAAAGATATCCTGGATGGGAAAGAAGGAATTATTTGAAGGTAAGATATTGAAATATCCGCTTTCATGGTTAGGTGTCTTTCCAGTGGATAGACATGAAACGGATATTACGGCAGTAAAAACTGCCCTTAAGATTCTAAAGGAAGAGAGAGTCTTGGGTATTTTTCCAGAAGGCACCAGAGTAAAGGAATATAATCCTGATAATGCAAAATCAGGAGTTGCCCTATTAGCCCTAAGATCAAAGGCTCCCGTATTACCAATATATATAAAAAGCAATTATAAGTATTTTAAACCCCTAACAATAGTAATTGGGGAAGCGATTGATTATACAAAGCAGTATCCAGGAAAGCTTGACAATGAGCAGTATAATCAGATCAGCAAAGATATCTTGAAAAAGATATATGAATTAGGAGGCAAATAGTGGAAATTATTGTAGCAAAGAATGCAGGCTTTTGTTTTGGAGTGGAGAGAGCAGTTAAAATGACTTTAGAACAACTGGAAAATGACAAAGAGAATGTTTATTCATATGGACCACTTATCCATAATCCACAGGCGGTTAAGTCCCTGGAGGATAAAGGATTAAGCACAGTGGATGAATTCAAAACCATAGATAAGGGAAGAATGATAGTAAGGTCCCATGGTGTAGGAAAAGCTACACAGGATAGTATTAAAGATCAAGGTCTGGAGTTAATAGACTGTACCTGCCCATATGTTATAGCAGTTCACAAAAAAGTTAATGAGTATTATTCCAAAGGATATGATATAGTAATAGTTGGGGATAAATTCCATCCTGAAGTAATCGGTATAAACGGGTGGTGCAATGATAAAGGTTACATTATAAATTCTGTAGATGATGCCAATTCATTGCCAAACTTTGAAAAGGTTTGTGTTGTTTCCCAGACTACAAATAGATTAGATAAATTTGTGGATTTAAGTAAGATAGTAGAAGAGAAATCAAAGGAAGTAATATTGTTCAACACCATTTGCAATGCTACTAAACTTAGACAGGAATCAGCAGAGGAACTGTCTAAGTTTGTGGATGTCATGATAGTATTAGGTGGGAAAGAAAGTTCCAATACTATTAAATTGGCAGAAATCAGTAAAAAATTCTGTGAGAGAGTTTATCATATTGAAACAATTGAAGAACTTGATCTACAATCTTTACAGGGTTTAAATAAAATAGGAATAACCGCAGGTGCATCAACACCTGATTGGATAATTAAGGAGGCTGTTAAGGTGATGGAGAATTATAACAAGGATGAAATGATGGAGGCTATCGATAGTTCCTTCAAGAGAATTGGTAGAGGTGATGTATTAAAAGGTACAGTACTTTATGTGACAAACACAGAAGTAATGGTAAACATCAACTACAAAAGTGATGGAATTATAGAAAGAGAAGAACTTTCAAAAGATCCAAATGTAAATCCAAAGGAACTTTTCAAAGTTGGTGATGAGATTGATGTTTATGTAATGAAATTAGATGATGGTGAAGGAAATGTTGTTCTTTCAGCTAAGAGAGTTGATTTTATAAAGGATTGGGAAGTTCTGGAAGAGTCATTTAAGAATGAAACAATAGTTGAAGCAAGGGTTGATAATGCAGTTAAAGGTGGATTAACAGTCTCAGTTAATGGTGTTAGTGGATTCATGCCTGCATCTCAAATTTCTGTAAACTATGTATCAGATCTTAATCAATACAAAGGTCAGATATTAAAAGCTAAGATTATTGATTTTGATATTCAAAAGAGAAGAATGATCCTATCAAGAAAATTAGTTGAAAAGACAGAAGTTGAAAAGATGAGAAAATCTCTTTGGGAAAATATAGATGTGGATAAGGTATTAACAGGTACAGTTCAAAGATTGACTGACTTTGGAGCATTTGTTGATCTTGGGGGAATTGATGGACTAATTCATATTTCCGATCTAGCTTGGTTTAGAGTTAAGCATCCTTCAGAAGTACTAAAAGAAGGAGATGAAGTTGAAGTTAAGGTATTAGCATTTGATAAGGACAAGAATAGAATTTCTCTTGGTTTAAAGCAAACTACTGAAGAGCCATGGGAAGTTTTCCTAAGAGACTACAAAGTAGGAGATGTGGTTGAAGGAACAGTGGTTAACCTTCTTGATTTTGGTGCCTTTGTAAGGGTTATCAAAGGTGTTGATGGTCTATTGCACGTTTCACAAATCTCCAAGGATCATGTGGAGAAACCAGCTGATGTTCTTAAAGTTGGTGATAAGATTACAGTTAAGATAACTGAAATCAATGAAACTGATAAGAAGATTAGCTTAAGTGCTAAGGATGCATTGGAACCTGAAGATACAACTGAAGAAGTTGTAGAAACGGTTGAAGAAGTATCAGCTGTTGAAGTAGAAGAGGTTGACGCTTCAACGGAGGAATTAACTAAAGAGGACTAATAAATTAGAATGGGTTTTTAACCCATTCTTTTTAGCATAGAAAGGAGATTAAACTATGAATGGTAAAGACTTTTTAAGGATTTTATCCAATGGTAAAGGTATCTCCGGATATGAATACTTAATATCCGATAGAGTGGTTGAAGCATTTAAAGTTTTTTCAGACTCAGTTACCATAGATAAATTAGGTAATATAATTGCCTATAAAAAAGGTTCTGGTGATGGAAAGGTAAAAATACTATTGGCAGCCCATATGGATGAAATAGGCTTTGTGGTAAAGGATATTGAAGAAAATGGATTTATTAGGTTTGCAAATATAGGTGGATTCGATCCAAGAACCGTCTTAGGACAAGAAGTAATGGTTCATGGATTGGAGGATATTTCAGGAGTTATAGGCTCAAAGCCACC
>JAUWAD010000074.1 GCA_030602225.1 Bacillota bacterium
TAGATTTTCTTTTATAAAGGTTAAAAGGTATTGACAAATACCCCTTGGGGTGTTAATTTATATATAGGATTAGCACTCGATAAGGATGAGTGCTAACAATCATCCAGAATACAAAGAGGTGATATTATGTTGGATGAGAGAAAACTAAGAGTATTATATGCTATTATCGACAGTTATATATCATCAGCAGAACCAATAGGATCAAGGACAATCTCCAAGTATCATGACTTGGGAGTAAGTCCTGCCACAATTAGAAATGAAATGAGCGATCTGGAGGATTTAGGATATCTAAGTAAAACTCACTCATCTTCAGGTAGAGTTCCATCGGATAAAGCTTACAGGCTTTATGTTGACAGAATGATAAGCAATGAACAGAAAATTGACAAGAGAAGAAAACAGGAAATAAAAAGTATCCTTGAAAGAGAACATAAGGAATTGGACCAACTTGTTCAGAATTCAGCAAAACTACTCTCCCAAATAACAAGTTATACTGCACTTGCATTGTCTCCTCAAATCAAGGAGACAAAGATAAAGCATATTCAGTTGATACCAATTGATAAGACCCAAATACTACTGATCATAGTTAATGAAACAGGACTGGTAAAGAATACCGTCTTTAAAATGGAGAATCCAATTCCAGATGATCAGCTATTGGCATTGACAAATATGCTAAATGTTAAGTTAAAGAACAAATCAATAGCTGAAATAGAAAAGGGTGCACTTAGTGAAGTTTTCACTGAATTCTATAGATATAAGTCAGAAATTGAGAGGATCTTACCTGCTATTAATAAATCAATGGAGAGTATTGAAACGATAGATCTTTATGCAGATGGAATTACTAAACTACTTAGCTTCCCAGAGTATAAGGATATTGAAAAGGTTAGGACAATAATTTCTTTTATTGAGGATAAGAATGAGTTGATACAACTACTGGCGGATGATACTTTCCCTCAGGATATTAGCATAAAAATTGGAAATGAAAACTTTTATGCTCCAATCAAGGATTGCAGCATAATAACTGCCACATATAAACTTGATGGTGAAACAATAGGTAAGATTGGTATTTTGGGTCCAACTAGAATGGACTATGTCAGTCTTGCGAAGACTTTGAAGATATTCTCTGAAAATATTTCTGAGATTATTAATAACTATAATGTATCCAAATAAGAGGTGATAAGGGAAATGACAAAAGATGAAAGTCTAAAAAAAGAGGATACTGAAGGTACCCTTGAAAATGAAGAGGAGGAAGATCCTATTCTAAAATTTAAGAAGGATTTAGAAAACAAAGAAAATGAGATTGCAGACCTTAGCAATAAAATAGCAAGATTACAGGCTGATTTTGTGAATTACAAAAGAAGAGCTGAAAAAGATAGGGAGCAATCCATAGGTTATGGAATAGAATCAATGGTATTGAATCTATTGCCCATTATTGATAACTTTCAAAGAGCTTTAGATGCCCATGAAGATAAGGATAATGGATTCTACACTGGAATCAAGATGATTGAAAGACAGTTGGTTCAACTTCTTGAGGATAATCAAGTTACTGAAGTTCCATCAAAAGGTGAGATTTTTGATCCAAACTATCATAATGCCGTATCCATGATAGAAAGTGAAGAAGAATCTGGAGTAATTGTAGAAGTTCTTCAAAAAGGTTATCAGATTAAAGATAAAGTAATTAGACCATCAATGGTTATCGTATCTAAATAGCATAGGAGGAAGATAATATGAGTAAAATAATTGGAATTGACTTGGGAACCACTAACTCAGCTGTAGCTGTTATGGAGGGTGGAGAAGCAATAATAATCCCTAATGTGGAAGGAAATAGGACCACTCCATCAGTGGTAGCTTTTACAAAGGATGGAGAAAGATTAGTAGGAGAAACTGCAAAGAGACAAGCTATTACGAATCCAGAAAGAACAGTAAGTTCAATTAAAAGACATATGGGTAGTGATCATAAGACAGTAATAGATGGTAAAAATTACAGTCCGGAAGAGATTTCTGCTATGATCCTTCAGAAGATAAAGGCTGATGCAGAGAGCTATCTTGGAGAAACTGTAACAGATGCAGTTATTACAGTGCCAGCATATTTTACAGATAGTCAAAGACAAGCTACAAAGGATGCTGGGAAAATTGCCGGACTAAATGTTAAAAGAATTATTAATGAGCCTACTGCTGCAGCTTTAGCATATGGACTTGACAAAGAGCATGGTCAACATAAGATAATGGTATTTGACCTTGGTGGAGGAACATTTGATGTATCTATCCTTGAGTTAGGAGATGGTGTATTCGAGGTATTGGCAACAAGGGGAAATAATCACCTTGGTGGAGATGACTTTGATGAAAGGCTAATAAAGTACATTGGAGATCAGTTCAAGAAAGAGAATGGAGTGGATATTACTACGGATAGAATGGCACTTCAAAGGTTGAAGGAAGCTGCTGAAAAAGCTAAGAAGGAACTATCTACCACAAAATCAACAAATATTAACCTTCCATTCATTACAGCAACTTCATCAGGTCCACTACATCTAAATATGGATATAACAAGGGCTAAGTTTGATGAACTAACTTCAGATTTAGTAGATTTAACTATAGAACCAGTTAAACTTGCATTAAAAGATGCTGGATTAAGTGCAGCTGATATCGAGAAGGTATTATTAGTTGGTGGATCAACTAGAATACCATCAGTTCAGGATGCAGTTAAGAAATTAATAGGCAAGGACCCACAAAAGGATATTAATCCAGACGAGAGTGTTGCAATTGGAGCAGCTATTCAAGGTGGAGTATTAAGTGGAGAAGTAAAAGATCTATTATTGCTGGATGTTACACCACTTTCACTAGGAATTGAAACATTGGGTGGGGTCACAACTAAATTGATTGAAAGAAATACAACAATACCAACTAAGAAATCACAGGTTTTTACCACTGCATCAGATAGTCAGACTTCTGTAGACATTCACGTATTACAAGGAGAAAGACAAATGGCCAACGACAATGTGACCTTAGGAAGATTCCAATTGACTGGTATTCCACCAGCACCAAGGGGAATTCCACAAATCGAGGTTACTTTCGATATCGATGCCAATGGTATTGTAAATGTAAGTGCAAAGGATTTAGGTACTGGAAAAGAGCAGAAGATAACTATAACTGCTTCAACCAAACTATCAGAAGATGAGATAAATCAGAAGGTTAAGGAAGCAGAGAGATTTGCAGAAGAGGACAAGAAGAAGAAAGAAAAAATCGAAATTAGAAATAATGGAGACTCAATAGTATATCAGACTGAGAAGACATTGAAGGATCTTGAAGGAAAGATAAGCGATTCTGAAAAGGATAAGGTAAATGAAAAGCTTGATGCATTGAAGAAGTCCCTTGAAGGTGATGATGTTGATGACATTAAGAACAAAACAGAAGAATTGACTCATGTATTCCATGAAATCTCTCAAAAACTTTATGAAACAACACAAGGGCAACAAGGATCCCATGAAGAAGCTTCATCAAAGGATGATGATGTGGTTGATGCGGATTATGAAGTGGTTGATGAAGACTAATTTATTACTCAAAGCTAAATCGATTGATTTAGCTTTGAATTATGAAATTATATGGAAGTTGGTGTAAGTAAGTGAGAGACTATTACGAAGTACTAGAGGTGTCCAATGATGCCAGTCAAGATGATATCAAGAAGGCATATAGAAGATTGGCAAAAAAATACCACCCTGATCTGAATCCCAACAATCAGGAAGCTGAGCAGAATTTTAAGGAAGTTAGTGCTGCATATGAGATTCTAAGTGATGAAGATAAAAGGTCTAGATATGATAGATTTGGGCATGCTGGAGTTGATCCTCAAGCTGGTGGAGGTGGATATGGAGGATTTGGAGATATTTTTGATGATATCTTTGATATTTTCGGTGGAGGATTTGGCCGAACATCCTCTCAATCAAGAAGAACTGGACCTATGAAGGGGACAGATGTTAAGCATGGATTAACTCTGGAATTTAAGGAAGCAGTATTTGGAGTTGAGAAGGAAGTCCAAATAAGAAGATATGAAACCTGCAGCACCTGCGATGGAACAGGGGCTAAACCAGGAACCCATAAACACACCTGTAGCAAATGTAATGGAATGGGACAAATAAGATATACTCAACAAACTCCTTTTGGTCAATTTACTCAAGTTGGAGTATGTGATCAATGTGGTGGAAGTGGAGAAGTAATAGAGGAAAAATGTGAAACCTGTAAAGGTAGCAAGAAGGAATTAAAGACCAAAAAGATAAAGGTGAAGGTACCAGCAGGTGTAGACAATGAATCCATTATTTCTGTAAGAGGGGAAGGAAATAGTGGAGAAAACGCAGGACCTCCTGGGGACCTATACATCTATATAAGTGTAAAAAGTGATCCAATATTTCAGAGACAGGGAAATAATATATTTGTAAAAGTCCCCATAACCTATACTCAGGCAACATTAGGTGGAGAAATTGATGTTCCAACACTGGAAGGATTTGAATCCTACAGTATCCCTGAAGGAACCCCATCCCACACCAGATTTAAGCTTAAAAATCTTGGAGTTCCCAATGTAAGAGGTATAGGTAGGGGTGACTTATACTTCACTGTGGAGGTAATAATACCTAAGGATCTAACTGAAAAACAAAAGGAAATTCTTCTTGATTTTTCTGGTGAAATGGGAGAGAAGTATAGGAAACCTCAGAAAAAAGGTTTTTTCGAGAAGGTAAAAGATAAGTTTCAATAGCATAATACACCATAGGACTAAGACTCTTATGGTGTATTTATTTTCTAATGTCTAGTAAAATAATTGGTATTAATGTATAATATCTTAAGAATAATATATTGGAGTGATATTATGAATTGGGTAGAAGTATTAGTTAAAACCAAGCCAGAAAATGAAGATATAGTAACTGACATATTATATACTATAGGAGCAAATGGATTGACCATAGAGGATAAAAGGGATATTGATGCCCTTAAGAGGAACAGTTCGGACTGGGACTTTATTGAAGAGGATGTAATAAATACAGACTACGATGGAGTTATACTTAAGGCATATTTTTCACAAGAGGAAGATATAAATAATATTTTGGATAAAGTAAGAACAAGAATTCAAGACACCAACCTTGGTGAGATAATGACCAAGGAAATTGATGAAAGTGATTGGGCTGAAAACTGGAAGCAGCATTATAAGACCAGCAGACTGGGAACCAGCTTGATTATAAAGCCTTCATGGGAAGATTATGAACCTTTATCTGGGGATGTTATAATTCAGTTGGATCCAGGGATGGCATTTGGTACTGGAACCCATGAGACAACTATGATGTGTGCCGAGGCTTTGGAAAAGTATATAAAGCCAGATACATCAGTTTTTGATATTGGCTGTGGAAGTGGAATTCTAAGTATAATTGCAGCTAAACTAGGTGCTAAGTATACCATGGGTACGGACTTGGATCCCATGTGTATAAAAGTATCCAAGGAGAATGCAATTATCAATAAAGTTGAAAACAAGGTTGAATTTCTCCAAGGAAATTTATTGGATATGACTGATAAGAAGGCAGATATTATTGTAGCAAATATAATTGCCGAAGTAATAGTATATTTGATACCATCCCTTAAAAATCATTTGAATGAAGAAGGTATCTTTATATCATCAGGTATTATTGAAGAGAAGATTCCCCTAGTGGAAAATTCCCTTAGGGATAATGGATTTACCATAATCGAGGTAAATAAGAAGAATGGCTGGGCAGCCATTGTATCAAAATAGGTGATGGTATGCATAGATTTTTTGTTCTAGAAGAAAATATACTTGAAAATACAATTAAGATAGTGGGAACGGATGTTAATCATATTAAGAATGTATTAAGGTTATCAATAGAAGATAAGGTTGAGGTAATTGGTAGTAAGTATAATTATGATTGTGAAATTAGTCATATAAGTAAGGATGAGATTCTACTATTAATTAAAGAGGTAAAGGATAAGACAAACGAATCCAACCTTAGGATCAGCTTATTCCAGGGATTGCCAAAATCCTCCAAGATGGAGACAATTATTCAAAAATGCACTGAATTAGGTGTATATAACTTTTATCCAGTTTCCACCAATAGATCTGTAGTGAAAATCAATGATATGAAAAAGGAAGAGAAGAAGGTTCAAAGATGGCAACTAATAGCTGAAGAGGCTTCCAAGCAATCAAAGAGAGATATTATCCCAAAGGTTGAGAACATTCTTGGTTTTAACGATATGATGGAAAAAATAAAGGATAAAGTTGTTATTGTTCCATATGAAAGTGAGGAGAAGCTTAGTATTAAAGGCTTGAAAACATCCTTAGAAAATGTGGATGAGATTAATATAATTATAGGCCCAGAAGGTGGTTTTGAGGAGTATGAGATTGAGAAACTTAAGAATTCAGGGGCACATATTGTAACACTGGGACCTCGAATCTTAAGGACTGAAACAGCAGGTGTAGTAACTGCTACCATTTTAATGTATGAATTTGGAGATTTAGGAGTGATTAAATGAAGAGGGTTGCATTCCATACTTTAGGTTGTAAAGTGAACCAGTATGAAACTGAAGCTATGGAAGAATTATTTCAAAAAAACGGATATAGCATTGTAGGTGAAGAGGAAAAAGCAGACATCTACGTTATAAATACTTGTACTGTTACTAATCTTTCTGATAGAAAGTCCAGACAGTTTATCAGAAAGTCAAAGAAAATAAATAATGAATCATTAGTAGCAGTTGTAGGCTGTTATTCACAGGTTTCTCCTGAAGAAGTGGAAAAAATTGAAGGTGTGGATGTAATAATTGGAACAAGTGAAAGAAACCAGATAGTCCAATTATGTGAAAGAGCGAAAAAATCAAGTGAGAAGATCAATGTGGTAAGGTCCATTAAGACATACAAGGAGTTTGAAAAGATAAATATTGATGAGATAAAATCAAAGACCAGGGCATTCTTAAAGATTCAGGATGGATGTAATCAGTTTTGTAGTTACTGTATAATTCCTTATGCCAGGGGACCAATAAGAAGTAGAGAATACCAAGATATTGAAAAAGAGGCAGAAAAGCTTGCTATTGCAGGATTCAAGGAAATAGTACTCTCTGGGATTCACGTTGCTTCCTACGGAAAGGATTTAAAGAGGGAGTCATTAAGGGAAGTAATTGAGAAAATAAGTAAAATAGAAGGAATTCAAAGAATAAGACTTAGCTCTGTTGAACCAAACTTGATAGATGATGAATTCATGAAGACAATGACCAGCAGCAAAAATGTATGCGACCATTTCCATTTGTCTCTCCAAAGTGGTTCTGATAGTGTCCTAAGTAGAATGAACAGAAAGTATACAACAGAGGAGTTCATGGAGAAGGTGGAAATTATTAGAAAATATATGCCACAGGCAGGTATAACAACTGATATTATTGTTGGTTTTCCAGGGGAAACAGATGAAGAATTTAATGAAACAATGAATTTTGTAAAGGCGGTAGGTTTCTCAAGAATCCATGTTTTCAAGTACTCACCAAGAAAGGGTACTCCTGCTGCTTCAATGGATGGACAGATTCATGGAGATGTAAAATCAAAGAGGAGTGAAGAGTTGATTAAGCTTGGTGAAGAGCTTGCCATAGCTTTTAATAGTAAGTTTAACCATAAGAAACTGGCTGTACTATTTGAGGAGAAAACCAAGGGTAAAAGCAATGTATATGAAGGTTACACCACCAATTATATAAGAGTTCAGGTTCCTTCCCCAAATGATATAATCGGTGAGATTATAGATACTAAGTTTATGGATGTTAATGCCTTACACATTCAAGGAGAAATTTTATAGGAGGTGATGTTTTGGACTGCTTATTTTGTAGCATAGTAGATAAGGTGATTCCATCAAATATTATATATGAGGATGATCTTTTATTATCATTTACTGACATAAATCCACAGGCACCTATTCATTTTCTAATTATTCCCAAGAAGCATATTAAATCATTGGATACCATGGAAAATGATGATTTGGAGCTGATTTCTCATATTTTCAAAGTTATACCAAAGCTAGCTAAACAGCAAGGTATAGAGGGTGGATACCGTGTGGTTAACAACTGTGGTAAGAACGGAGGTCAGACTGTAGATCATTTACATTTTCATGTTTTAGGAAATCGTGAAATGTTGTGGCCACCAGGTTAAAAGTAGTTGAAATAATATTTAATTTAATGTATAATAATTTAGTGTGCAAGTCATAATCATGGCAGTATTGTAACACTCTTGTAGTTGAGAGGGGAGGGAAGGATCGATGACAGAAATCAAAGTTGGTGAAAACGAATCTCTTGATAATGCTCTTAAAAGATTTAAAAGATCATGCGCAAGGTCAGGAGTAATAGGGGAAGTTAGAAAAAGAGAACACTATGAAAAACCAAGTGTGAAGCGTAAGAAAAAATCAGAGGCAGCTAGAAGAAAGAAGCATTCAAAGTATTAATAAGAAGGTGAACACATGTCCCTTAAAGATAAACTCATGGATGATCTTAAAACTTCCATGAAAAACAAAGAAACTATAAGAAAAAATACTGTTACTATGGTAAGAGCTGCCATTAAACAAAAGGAAGTTGATGAGAGGATAGAGCTTAATGATGAGCAGATCCTTGACATTATTTCCAAACAGCTTAAAGAGAAGAAAATGGCAATTGAGGAATTCAATAAGGGCTCTCGCCAAGATTTAGTTGAATTGACAGAAAGTGAAATAGAAATTCTATTGGAGTACCTACCTAAACAACTTACCGATGAGGAAGTTGAAGTTATAGTTAAAGAAACTATAGAAGAAGTAGGAGCAACCTCCATGAAAGATATAGGTCTTATTATGAAAAATGTAATGCCAAAAGTTAAGGGTGTTGCAGATGGGAATATGGTTAATAAGGCTATTAAAAAGATTTTAAATTAAACCTGGGATTTTCCCAGGTTTTTTGCTTGTTAAAATTTATACTGGGTATACATTATAAGTAGTACTTAAAGGGAGGTGTCATAATGAAGTTTAAAAGAATCATTTTAGTATTGTTGTTTGTGTTATTGTTAGGTCAGGTATCATATGCTGATGATCCTGGGAAAGTATACGTAGTTCCCATAAAAGGTGAGATCAACAGAGCCACACACAATTATGTAAGGGATATTGTAAATGATTTAAACAACCAGAATGTTGAGGCTATAATCTTTGAAATAGACACATATGGTGGTCTTGTGGATGAAGCCATTAAGATGAAGGATATAATTATAGGAACAAATATTCCAACCATATCCTATGTAAACAATAAAGCAGCTTCAGCAGGTGTATTAATTACAATAGCCAGTGAGCATGTGGTAATGTCTAATAATGCCATTATAGGTTCAGCTGAAACTATTCCCAATACTGAAAAAGTATTATCCATGTGGAGAGGAGTCTTAAGAGATACAGCTCAATACAGAGGTAGAGATGCATTGTTAGTTGAATCCATGGCAGATTCTGATATTGAAATAGATGGTGTAATTGAAAGAGGTAAGCTTCTTAATTTAACCGCAGTAGAAGCCTATGACCTAGGACTTGCTGATCTATTGTCAAATGATTATACTCAGATGCTAAATCACTTTGGTTATGAGGCTTCTGAAATAGTAGTAAAAGAAGAAGGTCTGCAGGTAAAGCTTGCAAAATATATTTCCAATACTTCTGTTAGTACTTTGTTACTAACCTTGGGTTTTGTTGGCCTTGTGGTAGAGATACTTACTCCAGGATTTGGAGTGGGGGGAACTATTTCAATAATGGGTTTTGGATTATATTTTGGAGGTAATATTCTGGCAGGTAACTCAAATTGGACGTCACTGGTATTATTTGTGGTAGGGTTAGGGCTATTGATTATCGAGGGTATTGTTCCAGGTTTTGGCCTCCCGGGAATTGGTGGGCTTGTGTTTGTCCTAGCGGGTACTGTATTGGCAATGCAGGATTTACCTGCAGCATTTTTATCCCTTAGTATAGCAATTATTATAACCGCCCTTGTCACCACCATAATGATAAAGATGGGATATAAGAGCAAACTTTTATCAAAGGTTGTACTTAGTAACCGCCTTGATGGGCACAAAGGGTATTTAAGCACAACCACCATGAGTGATATGATGGATAAGGAAGGTGAAACAATAACGGAACTTCGACCAACTGGTTTTATGACAATAGATAATGAAAAATTTGATGTTCTGGCAGAATCTGGATTTATTCCCAAGAACACAA
>JAUWAD010000017.1 GCA_030602225.1 Bacillota bacterium
CTCGCCAGCTCCACAAGAAGTCCTATAAGAAGCCAGGGCACAAGACACATGGAGGAGTTCCCGAGTGGCCAAAGGGGACGGACTGTAAATCCGTTAGCTAAGCTTTCAGTGGTTCAAATCCACTCTCCTCCACCACTTAAATCAATGGCATGCGGAAGTGGCTCAGTGGTAGAGCATCGCCTTGCCAAGGCGAGGGTCGCGAGTTCGAATCTCGTCTTCCGCTCCATATAAGGCGCCATAGCCAAGTGGTAAGGCAGAGGTCTGCAACACCTTCACCCCCAGTTCAAATCTGGGTGGCGCCTCCATAAGTTTACACCTTCCATTATTCATGGAAGGATTTTTTATATGTGGGTGAAATATGAACAGTCCATTTATTCCAAAAAGTGAAGTTAATTTAATGATTATTAACGGTGAGGTTGATGATTCCCATGTTGTGAAGTTTAGGAAGAAGGGAATCCATATTATTAAGACCATACCCCATCCCAACTTAGATATTAACATAGCATATCATCCTGATATGGTCATGTGCCCTATTGATGATAACAAGCTAGTTATAGAACCTTTAGTATTTGATTATTATAAGGATTGTTTAAAGTCCTATAATATGGAAGTTATTAGAGGTGAAAAACATTTATTGGGTAAATACCCCCATGATGTTGCATATAATGCAATGTTAAATGGAGGGTATGGGTTTCATCTTTTAAAAAGCACCGATAAGAAAATATTATGTGCTGAAAACAGTCAGAAGATAGAATGGGTTGATGTAAAACAAGGGTATTCAAAATGCTCAGTAATGATTGTCGATGATAATTCAATAATTACTTCTGATAAGTCAATAGCTAATAAGTGGCAAGAATTAGACAAAGCTGTGTTATTGATAAGAGAAGGATCCATACATCTTCCAGGATATAACTATGGATTCATAGGTGGTGCAACTGGGAACTTTTCCAATAATACAGTAATTATAACTGGAGATTTGACAAATCATCCAGATTACTCCAAAATACAGAAATTTCTTGAGCATCGTCACATTGATCTGATAAGCCTTGGATACGATAAAATATATGATATTGGCACAATTTTAAGCTTTTCATGTTCACATTAACATGGAAAAGTGATAATATATAGAATAATAATTACAAAGGAGTGGAATTATGAGCAAAACAATAGTTAAACCATCAATTCTACCTGGATTTATGGAGCTAACCCCACCAGAACAGATTTTATTTAACCAAATGATGGACACCATTAGAAAGAATTATGAGAAGTTTGGATTTTTACCAATAGATACACCATTAATTGAAAAGTCAGAGGTTCTTTTAGCCAAGGGTGGAGGAGAGACGGAAAAGCAGATTTATCAGGTTGTTAAAGGAAGCACTGAGATGTCTTTAAGATTTGATCTTACTGTACCATTGGCAAGATATGTGGCCCAATATTACTCACAGCTAAATTTCCCGTATAGAAGATATCACATAGGGAAAGTATATAGGGGAGAGAGAAATCAAAAGGGAAGATTTAGAGAATTCTATCAAGCAGATATTGATATCATAGGAAATGGATCATTAGATATTGTAAATGATGCAGAAATTCCCAGTGTAATTTATTCTACTTTTAAAGACCTGGGTTTTGATGAGTTTACCATTAAGATGAACAATCGTAAAATACTATCTGGATTCTTTAATTCATTGGGTATTGAGGATGTTCAACTAATACTTAGAAGTGTTGACAAGTTGGAGAAAATAGGAATTGAAAAAGTTAAGGATGAGTTACTAGAAAGTGGTATAACCAAAGAGCAAATTGAAAAAATTCTGGAGTTTATAACCATTAAGGGAAACAATGATGAAATAATACAAGCTCTTAATGACTTGGAGATTGATAATGAGATATTTAATGAAGGCGTAGATGAACTAAAAACCGTACTAAAGTATCTTAGATTATTTGGCGTTCCTGAGGGGAATTTCAAAGTAGATTTAACGATTGCAAGAGGCCTTGATTACTACACTGGAACAGTTTATGAAACATTTCTTGATAAGTACCCTTCAATAGGTAGTGTCTGTTCTGGAGGTAGATATGATGACCTTGCCTCATACTACACAAAGCAAAAGTTGCCAGGAGTTGGTATTTCCATAGGATTGACAAGATTATTCTACCAACTTATGGAGGCTAAAATAATCTCTCCTGAGGATGCATCTCTAACACAAGTATTGATAATACCAATGGAAGGATATTTAGATGAAGGGATCAAGCTGGGAGCAAACTTAAGAGATATAGGGATAAACACTCAAGTTTATCTGGAAGAGACAAAACTTGGAAAGAAATTCAATTATGGAGATAAGTTAAAAATACCTTATGTTATTGTAGTTGGTGAGGAAGAGAAAAAAAGCGGAGTTTATCCTTTAAGAGATATGAAGACTGGTGAACAGGAAATGTATAAGCTTGAAGACTTAATTAATGTTTTAAATAATGATAAATAAGGTATTAATATCTTGACATTATCTTTAATTGTTGTTAGAATCTAGCTAATAATATATTAATGGCTATGATGGGAAGAGTAAACTAAGAAAAACTGTTAGAGAGAGAGGACAATAGCTGAAAGTTTTCTCCAGTAGATTTAGTTGAAGACCACCCCTGAGCTGATCCGATGAGGATATCCGCAATTTTGCGTTATTTAAAATGAGTATAATTAGGGTGGAACCACGGCTTTTCGTCCCTGCAGATTTGCAGGGTTGGAAAGCCTTATTTTTTTAAGGAGGGATAATTATGATTAGGATTACTTTACCTGATGGTTCAGTAAGAGAGTATGAAAAAGGTATAAAGGTTTATGATGTTACAAAGGATATTTCAGAAGGATTGGCAAGGGTTGCAATGGGTGCTGTGGTAAATGAGAAAATTAGAGGGATGCAGGAATCCATTGATGAGGACTCAAACTTTAGAGTCGTTAAATTTGAAGACCCAGAAGGAAAGAAAATTTTCTGGCATACATCAGCCCATATAATGGCATATGCTGTCCAGAAGCTCTTCCCAGGAGTTAAGTTTGCAATAGGTCCAGCAATAGATAATGGTTTCTATTACGACTTTGACACTGAACACAGATTCACTCCAGAAGACCTGGAGATGATAGAAAAGGAAATGCAAGAGATTGTTAAGGAAGGACATCTTCTAGAGAGATTTGAGATGCCCAGGGATGAGGCAATGGAGTTTTTCAAAAATGAAGGAGAAATATACAAAGTTGATCTAATTGAAAATCTGCCTCCTGAGGAGATAATTTCATTTTATAAACTGGGAGAGTTCACTGATCTATGTGCAGGACCACACCTTTATGATACTAAAAAGGTAAAAGCAATAAAACTTATGAGTATAGCAGGAGCATATTGGCGTGGGGATGAAAAAAACAAGATGCTTCAAAGGATTTATGGAACAACTTATGAGAAGAAGAAGGATCTAGAAGAGTATTTAAATAGATTAGAAGAAGCCAAGAAAAGAGATCACAGAAAACTTGGTAGAGAACTAGATCTATTCAGTATGCAAGAAGAAGGACCAGGATTCCCATTCTTCCATCCAAAGGGAATGGTAATTAGGAATATTTTGGAGAGCTTCTGGAGAGAAGAGCATACCAAGAGAGGCTACGGGGAAATTAAGACTCCACTGATATTAAATGAGCAATTATGGCATCAGTCCGGACATTGGGATCATTACAAGGAAAATATGTATTTCACATCCATTGATGAGGGTGCATATGCAATAAAGCCTATGAACTGCCCCGGTTCAATACTCGTATATAAATCAAAGATGTATAGCTATAGAGATTTTCCATTAAGATTGGGAGAGTTAGGTTTAGTTCATAGACATGAATTATCTGGTGCACTTCATGGATTGATGAGAGTTAGAAGCTTTACTCAGGATGATGCTCATCTATATATGATTCCAGCACAGATTAAGGATGAGTTAAAGAAGACAATTGATTTAGCAGATTATATATATAATATATTTGGATTTAAGTATAGAATCGAATTATCCACAAGACCAGAGAATTCTATGGGTACTGAGGAACAATGGAATATTGCAACTGACAGTTTAAGGGAAGCATTGGAAGAAAAGGGAATTCAATTTAAAGTCAATGAAGGCGATGGAGCATTCTATGGTCCTAAGATAGACTTCCACTTAGAAGATGCCATAGGAAGAACATGGCAGTGTGGTACAATTCAGTTAGATTTCCAGATGCCAGAAAGATTTGACTTAACTTATGTTGACAAAGACAATGAGAAGAAAAGACCTGTAATGATACACAGAACAATACTAGGAAGCATGGAAAGATTTATGGGTATTCTAATAGAACACTTTGCAGGAAAATTCCCTGTATGGATATCACCTATACAGGCAACTGTGCTTCCAATATCAGATAAGTTCAATGATTATGCATATGAAGTAAGTAAAACATTAGAAGAAAAAGGTATTAGAGTTGAAGTGGATGCTAGAGCTGAGAAAGTCGGATTTAAAATCAGAGAAGCTCAACTTCAAAAAGTACCATATATGCTTGTGGTTGGAGAGAAGGAAGTTGAGGAGAGACTGGTTTCTGTTAGAAAGAGAGATCTTGGAGATCAGGGACAGATGGGAATAGAGGCATTTGTTGAGAACCTATTGGATGAGATAAAGACAAAAGCAAAATAAACCAGATTAAGTTCTAAAGGAGAAATTCTTTAGAACTTAATAATGATAAAGGGGAGATAACTTTGGAATTTAAAAACATTATAGAAGAATTAAAACCAGAGATTATTAAGTCAACTCAAGAAATAATACAAATAAAATCAGTGGAAGAGGACCCTTTAGAAGGTATGCCATTTGGTAAAGGCCCATATGATGCATTGGATTATATGATGAAACTGGGAGAAAGGCTTGGATTCCAGTCTAAGAATTTTGATGGGTATGCTGGGCATATTGATTTTGGCCAAGGAGAGGAAGTAATTGGAATTCTGGCACATCTTGATGTGGTTCCTGAAGGAGATGGATGGACATATCCTCCATATTCAGGAGAGATACATGATGGTAAAATCTATGGTAGAGGTACCATAGATAATAAAGGTCCGGCAATTTCAGCATTATATTCCATGAAAGCACTACAACTAAGTGACTTACCCATAAACAAGAAAATAAGATTGATTCTGGGTACCAACGAGGAAAGCAGATGGGATTGCATGAAACATTATTTCTCTGTGGAAAAGGCTCCTAGTATGGCCTTTACACCTGATGCTGATTTTCCAGTTATTTATGGAGAAAAGGGAATCATTGGATTTGACCTTATTTTTAATACCAGCAAATCTGTGGGTTGTGATATATCACTATTGGATATAAGAGGTGGAACTGCCATAAACATGGTTCCAGATAATGCAAAGGCCCTACTCTATGTGAAGAATAAGACTTTGTTCTTCAATCAATATAGAAGATATATTGAGGAAACTAATGAAGATATTACAATTTCAGTAGATGGAGAGAACATCATTGTTGAGGCTAAAGGAAAGTCAGCCCATGGAAGCACTCCAGAAAAGGGTGAAAATGCAATTTCATATCTATTGAAATTTCTGGGGGCAGTCTACTCAGGTGAATGTTCAATATGCAGATTCATTCATCTGTATAATGAAAGAATAGGGTTTAAGCATCATGGAGAAGGAATAGGTTGTGGGTTGGAAGATGAAATATCAGGAAAACTTAATTTCAATCCAGGATTGATCCAATACAGGGATGGGAAAATAATATTGAAGATAAATGTTAGATACCCTATTACAAGTAGTTCCAAAATAGTGTATGATGGTATAAGAGAGAATTTAAAGGATACTCCAATACAGTTAATAGAAGGAGTATCCGATTCAAAACCACTTTATGTTCCAAAGGATAATGTTCTGGTAAAAACACTGATGAAGGTTTATCAGGATCAAACTGGTGATTTTGATTCCCAACCAATAACCATTGGTGGAGGAACCTATGCAAGAGCAATGGAGAATGCTGTAGCCTTTGGTCCTGTATTTCCAGGTCAAGAGGAATTGGCTCATCAAAAAGACGAGCACATATCCATCGAGAATTTACTGAAACTAACCAATATTTACACAAACGCATTATATGAACTTACAAAATAAAATCATTATATGAACTTACAAAATAAATGTTTGACAAATGCTGACAAGTAACATATAATGAGTAAGGAATTGAATAATGAACTAAGTAGAAGTTCCGCTTCTCACCTTATTGCTAAGGCTCATAAGGTTACAACATTTCACTTTTAAGTGAAACCATTTTTTGTTATGGTATTTTGGCGGACATTCTGTGTCCGCTTTTATTTTGTTTAAATTGCGGAATAGGTTCGAGGAAAAGTTACTTTTACATGGAGGTGTAGGATTATTAAAGAACTTCAGATCAATGAAGAGATTAGGGAAAAAGAAGTTAGACTTATTGATGTAGACGGAAGTCAGTTAGGTGTAGTTTCTATAAAAAGAGCTATGGAAGTTGCCAATGAGAGAAGATTGGATTTGGTTAATGTAGCTCCAACTGCAAAGCCTGCTGTTTGTAGAATTATGGATTACGGAAAATACAAATATGAGATGGCTAAGAAAGAAAAAGAAGCTAGAAAAAACCAAAAGATTATAAACATCAAGGAAATAAGGTTAACACCCAATATCGAAACCCATGACTTGAATGTAAAGGCCAATAGAGCTATAGAATTCTTAAAGGATGGAGACAAAGTAAAAGTATCCGTAAGATTTAGAGGTAGAGAGATGGGTCATACAGAAATGGGCAAGGAAGTTTTGGATGAGTTTGCAAAGCTCACAAGTGAAGTCGGGAAAATAGAAAAAGAACCGAAATTGGAAGGCAGAAACATGACTATGTTTCTAATGCCCAAAGCAGACTAATTTAGGAGGAAGAGACAATGGGAAAAATGAAAACACATAGAGCCTCAGCTAAGAGGTTTAAGAGAACAGGTACTGGTTTATTAAAGAGATTTAAAGCTTTTAAAAGCCATAAAACTGGTAAGAAGTCAGCAAAAAGAGTTAGAAACTTAAGAAAAGGTACAATAGTGAGCAGAGGGGATCAAAGAAGAATTGATTCAATGCTACCATAGTGTACAGAAATTGATATAGGAGGGCTTAACAATGGCAAGAGTAAAAAGAGGCGTAAATGCTAAAAAAAGACATAAGAAAGTATTAAAAGCAGCAAAAGGATACTATGGTGCGAAGAGTAAGTTGTTCAGACCAGCAAATCAAGCTGTTATGAAATCACTTAATTACTCATATATTGGTCGTAAACAAAGAAAAAGAGAATTCAGAAAGTTATGGATTGCTCGTATAAACGCTGCAACTAGACAAAATGGAATGAGCTATAGCAAGTTCATCAATGGTCTTAAAAAAGCTAATATTGAAGTTAACAGAAAAATGTTGTCTGAAATGGCAATTCATGATTCTGAAGGTTTCGCAAAGTTAGTTGAAATAGCAAAAGGTATGTAAATGCAAAAGTTCCAGATTGGAACTTTTTTTGCATTTAATAATATTTGGAGGTAAATCATGTCAAAATTTAAGAATAGGATAATGAAGTTTGATCTAAATCCTCCAAGAGTATTAGCTTTAGGATTCTTGGGACTAATTATTATAGGAACAATCCTCCTATCATTGCCTCAAGCAACAAAGAGTGGAGAAAGCATTGGTTTAATTGATGCTTTATTCACATCTGCTTCTGCTGTTTGTGTAACAGGACTTATTGTGGTTAATACATCAGAATATTGGAGCTTATTTGGGCAAATAGTGATTCTATTTTTAATTCAAATTGGTGGACTTGGAATAATGACCATGGCTACAATTTTTGCATTGATATCTGGCAAAAAAATAAGTATTAAGGAAAGATTGATTATAAAGGAACAGCTGAATCAGGAGACTTTAACAGGATTGGTTAAGTTGATGAAGTACATAATTATTATGTCATTTGGAATTGAGATAATAGGGGCAGTATTATTATCTACACAGTTTATTCCAAAGTATGGGATGATAAAAGGGGTTTGGTTTTCAATATTTCATTCCATATCAGCATTTTGTAATGCTGGATTTGACTTGACGGGTGATAGTTTCATTTCATTTTCAAATTCATTACCAACTATTTCAACCATAAGTCTTTTGATAATATTGGGAGGACTTGGATTTTCAGTTATAATAGATACTGGGAAAAATAAAAAGTGGAGAAGATTTTCGCTACATACGAAGTTAGTATTGGTAATGACAATTTCTCTAATCGTTATAGGGGGAATATTTTTCTTGGTATTGGAGTATAATAATCCCTATACTATTGGGAATCTACCCCTTAATGAAAAACTATTGTCATCGTTATTTGCATCAATAGTTCCCAGAACCGCAGGATTTAATTCCATTGATGTGGGGGCCATGGAGCAAAGCAGTGCATTTTTAACCATCATACTAATGTTTATAGGAGGATCTCCAGGATCAACAGCTGGAGGTATTAAAACTGCTACTTTTGGAGTAATAGCTTTAGCTACGTATAATTTCATTAAAGGCGAAAGAGAACTTGAGATTTTTAAGCGAAGAATTTCCACTGATATAATAATTAAATCATTAGCAATTGTTTCAGTGGGAATGATGATGATAGTCTTTGTATCATTTGTTTTGACAATCACTGAAAAGAAACTATTTTTAGATACTTTATTTGAAACAACATCAGCATTTGCAACAGTAGGATTATCAAGGGGGATTACCCCTGATTTAACATGGATGGGGAAGCTGATTATAATATCCACCATGTATGCAGGCAGAGTTGGTCCCTTAACAATGGCATTTGCTCTTGGTTATAGGAAGAAAAGAAGACAGTATAGATATTCAGAAGGTCATATTTCAGTAGGTTAGGAGGAAAACATATGAAATCTTTTGCTGTAATAGGTTGTGGAAGATTTGGATCAGCAGTGGCAAGAACATTATACGAATTGGGGAATGAAGTTCTTGCAATAGATGGAGATGAGGAAATGGTTGAAGCAATTTCCCAGGATGTAACTCATGCGGTACAAGCGGATGTTATGGATGAGGGCGTTTTACACGAGCTGGGACTTTCCAATGTGGATGTTGCTATAGTTAGTATCGGCTCAGACATGCAAGCCTCAATAATGGCCACATTGATAGTAAAGGAATTAGGTGTCCCTAAAGTAATAGCAAAAGCTCAATCTGAACTACATGGTAAAGTCCTTAAGAAAATTGGAGCAGACAAGGTTATATTCCCAGAAAGAGATATGGGAGTTAGGGTGGCACATAATCTAGCATCTCAAAGTATTATAGACTATATTGAACTTTCACCGGATTATAGCATATTGGAAATAACAGCCATACCAGCATGGTACGGTAAAACACTGGAAACACTAAAACTAAGAAATAAGTTTGGTATAAATGTTATGGCAATTAAAAGATATGACAGTATAATAGTTTCTCCTGAACCAGAGGAAAAGGTGAACATTGGTGATGTTTTGGTTGTTCTGGGCAATACTAATGACATTTCAAGGCTTGAATCAAAAGCAGGTGAATAACTATGTTGGAGATTACAAGTAATAATAACCACTTAATTAAATCAATAAAAGGACTTACAAGGAAGAAGAATAGGTGGAATCAAAAGTTATTTATTATAGAAGGGAAAAAAATGATCATTGAAGCAGTTGAAAATAATGCTCCAATGGTTCATCTTGTAGTGAGTGAATCTTTTATTGAAAAAAACCATGAGTTCATCCATAAGGAACTAAGTAGTTTCAGAAATGTTATTAAAGTGACCGACAGTATATTTTCTCAGGTGACCATCCTTGAGAATTCAGATGGAATACTAGCTACTATCGATCTTAGTATAGTTAATAATGAATTAGACAAGGGAATATATATATATTTGGATGGGATTCAAGATCCAGGCAATCTTGGTACCATAATAAGAAGTTGTGATGCATTTAATTTATCGGGAATTATTCTTGGGCAAGGTAGTGTGGACCCCTTCAGTCCTAAAGTTGTTCGTGCATCCATGGGATCAATATTTAGAACAAAACTATTTTTCATGGATAGAGAAGAGTTATTAGAGAAGAAAAAGGCTGGATATAGACTTATTTCCACTGCAATTGAAGATTCTCTCGAACTGGATAAATTATCATTTACCAATAAAGATATTATTATAATTGGAAATGAAGGTAGTGGTATAAGTTCATTTCTATTGGATAATAGTGATATCAAAGTAACAATTCCCATGAAAGGCAAGGCAGAATCTCTAAATGCAGGAGTTGCTGCATCGATTATTATGTATTCTGCATCAAGGATGTAAGGGTTAAAAGCCTTGAGTTTTCAAATTCTGGGTGCTATAATTTAGTAATAATTATTCACATAAGAAAGGAGTTCACATATGAAGGAAAGATTGGAAAGTTTAAGAGAAAAAGCTCTTAAAGAGATTCAAAATATAGTTAATCTATCCGAGTTGGAGGATTTAAGAGTTAAGTTTCTAGGAAAAAAGGGAGAGATAACCTCAATACTTAGAGATATGGGAAAACTTTCAGCAGAAATGAGGCCTGTAGTGGGACAAATGGCCAATGATGTAAGAGCTGATATTGAAGATAAGATCTCTGAGGCGAAGGAAATCCTTGGAAACAAGGCAAAGGAAGCAAAACTTACTAAAGAAACAATAGACATTACCGTTAAGACGGAGAATTTAAGAAGAGGACATAGACATCCATTACTGGCAACTGCTGAAGAGCTTGAGGACTTATTTATTTCCATGGGTTTTAGTGTGGTTACAGGACCAGAGGTTGAAACTGTGGAGAATAATTTTGATGCTCTAAATTCCCCAGATAATCATCCTTCAAGGGACTTATCAGATACATTTTATATAAATGATGAACTACTATTAAGAACACATACTTCTCCTGTGCAGATAAGAGCTATGAAGGAATTGGGAGCTCCATTAAGAATTGTTTCTGCAGGTAGAACATTTAGATTTGACGATGTTGATGATACACATTCACCCATGTTCCATCAATTGGAAGGATTGGTTGTTGATGAGAATATATCCATGGCTAATCTGATTCACACATTGGATATTTTTATAAAGGAATTATTTGGTGAAGATATGAAGACGAGATATAGACCACATCATTTCCCTTTTACAGAGCCAAGTGCAGAGGTTGATGTAACATGCATTAAATGCAGAGGGGAAGGATGTCCAGTATGTAACTTCACAGGATGGAGCATGGAACTATTAGGATGTGGAATGGTTCATCCAAAGGTTCTTGAAAATTGCGGAATAGATTCGGAAAAATATACAGGTTTTGCCTTTGGTATGGGAATTGACAGAATTACCATGGTTAAGTATGGAATTAACGACATTAGGTTGTTGTTTGAAAATGACAATAGATTTTTAGATCAATTTTAGGGAGGAGTGGAATAATGTTATTGCCTATTAAATGGTTAAGTAAATATGTGGATATTGATGTGACATCAAAAGAATTAGCTGATGGATTAACTTATTCTGGCTCTCATGTTGAATCTATCAATAGATTGGATAAAGGCATAGAGAAGGTTGTAGTGGGAAGAATTGACAAGTTAGAAAAACATCCCCATGCTGATAAACTACTGGTGTGTGAAGTTAATGTAGGAAAGGAATTACTAACTATTGTTACTGGAGCAACTAACCTTAAGGAAGGAGATTATGTTCCAGTTGCACTAATAGGAGCTAAACTTCCAATCGGTTTAGATATTGGAGAGACCAATTTCAGAGGAGTAGATTCTCAGGGAATGTTATGTTCACTAAGAGAGTTGGGTTATGGAGACAATGTTATACCAAAAGAAGTTAGGGATGGTATATTTGTCTTTGATAAAGAGTATCCACTAGGTGAAGATGCCTCTTACTTTTTGGACTTGGATGAAGATGTAATAGAGTTTGAGATTACACCAAACAGACCTGATTGTTTAAGTATATTTGGTATGGCAAGGGAAACTGCAGCAACTTTTAAGAAAACATTGAAACATCCAGAGATAAAAGTTAAAAATGAAGTTGATGATATATTTGAATATACAAATGGAATACAAGTTGAAACTCCCAACTGTTACAGATATTATTCCAGGGTAATAAAGGATGTTAAAATTGCACCATCACCAATGTGGCTTCAAACTACGTTAATGAATGCAGGAGTAAGACCCATAAACAACGTGGTTGATGTTACGAATTATGTAATGTTGGAGTTTGGAGAACCATTGCATGCATTTGATCTAGATATGTTAAATGGAAGAAAGATCATTGTTAGACAGGCATATGATAATGAGAAGTTAACTACCCTGGATGGAATTGAAAGGATATTAAGTACTGATGATATAATAATCGCTGATGACCAGATGCCAATAGGCATAGCAGGTATTATGGGTGGCCTTCATAGTGAGATAACTCCCGAAACCAAAACTGTATTATTGGAGGGAGCTAACTTCAGCAGTAAACATGTTAGACTGACATCAAAGAAGTTTGCCCTAAGAACAGAAGCAAGTACAAGATTTGAAAAGGGTATTGACCCCTACTTATGCAATGTGGCAGTGGAGAGAGTATGTCAGTTGATTGAAGAGATAGGTGCGGGGACAGTGGTAAAGGGAATAATAGATGTAAACCAAATAACAGGTGAGGATAAGATTATAAGTTTAAGACCAGAAAGAAGCAAGAAATTACTGGGAGTGGATATTTCCATTGATGAGATGATTCAATCACTAAGCAATCTAGGATTCCAGTCAAAATTTGAAAATGATGTTATCCTATCTAAGGTACCAAGCTTTAGAGCTGATGTGGAAGTGGAAGCAGACCTTATCGAAGAAGTGGGAAGACTATATGGTTTTCATAATATAAAGAGTATGCCTTTGGTAGGTGGACTAACTAGAGGAGAAAGACCATATAATAAACAAGTGGAGTTAAAGGTTAAGAACATACTTCAAGGATTAGGATATAATGAGGTTATGACATACTCATTCATTAGCCCAAAGGCTTATGATAAGTTGAATTTAAAAGAAGATGCGGTGGAAAGAAAGTATATTCGACTGATTAATCCATTGGGAGAAGACTACTCAACCATGAGAACCACTTTAATGAGTAACATGCTGGAATTACTCAGCAGGAATGAGAAAAAAGGAGTAGAAGAGGTGCTAGCTTACGAAATCGGCTATACCTTTATGCCTAAGTCTCTACCTGTTACAGAACTACCAGATGAAAAACAAGTACTATCTGTAGGATTTTATGGTAATAAGGACTTTTATTTCATGAAGGAATCCTTAGAAGTAGTACTAGCAAGATTGGGAATTAAAAATATTGAATATATTAGAGAAGA
This sequence comes from Bacillota bacterium, assembly GCA_030602225.1. Lineage (GTDB taxonomy): Bacteria > Bacillota > Clostridia > Tissierellales > Tissierellaceae > Gudongella. The sequence continues at coordinate 13,361 of JAUWAD010000017.1, forward strand.
GAACAATCCATCTTTCCATCCAGGAAGAACAGCAATTCTAATGGTTGATGGAATAAGAATCGGAGTATTTGGAGAAGTACACCCAGATGTATGTGAGAATTATAATATTAAAGGCAAGATATACCTGGCTCATATGGACTTTGATAACATTGTAAAACTCACAAATATTGAAGTTAAGTACAAACCTCTACCAAAATATCCTGCCATAACAAGGGATATAGCCCTTGTTGTAGATGAAAATGTAATGGTGGGTGAATTGGAGAAGATAATCAAGGATAATGGAAATGGATTAGTGGAGAGGATTATTCTGTTTGATATCTATAGAGGCAATCAGGTGGAGGAGAATAAGAAAAGTGTTGCTTTCTCCATTGTGTATAGATCATATGAAGGAACCTTAACTGATGATGTTGTAAATAACATACAAAATGCTATAATTAAAGAGATGGAAAGCCAATTTATGGCTAAGCTTAGAAGTTAATAAGAGGTAGAGAAATCTACCTCTTTTTAGGCATTATGAAGTTAAAGGAGGATAGTTATGACAGTGAAAAAGAAGATTAATGTATTAATTGATGGTCGTAACTTCACCGTAGTCGGGGCAGAAGATGAAAGATATGTTAGGGAGTTGGCTCAATTTGTGGATTTTAACATTAAGAAATTGGCCAATAAGAATGAAAGATTAAGCCCTACTATGGCTGCAACATTAGCAGCATTTAATATTGCAGACGAGTTGTATAAGCTTCAAGAAAAACATAAGGAGCTTGAGAAGAGATCTAAGGAGCCATTAGAAAAGTTTGATGATCTCAAAAAAGAAGTTCAGGATGCAAATAACAAGATTAAAGAAATGGAAAGGTACAATCTGGAGCAAAAGGATGAAGTTATAAAAACAAGAATGTCTAAGGAAGAGTTGTTTAGGGATATGAATGATGTAAAGGACCAGTTGGAAGAAACTAATATAAAGTTACATAGACTAGAAAGTATAAATAAGGAGTTAAAGGACAAACACTTTAATTCCCAACTGGAAATAGTTGAGTTAAGGAAGCAATTAAATCAAACACTTAATTTAATTGAAGGAAAGTAATTTAGGAGGAACATTTTTGAATAAAGGTATAGAAATATTAGCTCCAGTGGGTAGTTTCCAGTCACTGAAAGCAGCCGTTTTAAATGGAGCAAACGCAGTTTATTTAGGAGGGAAACTCTTTAATGCTAGACACTACGCTTCCAATTTTAGTAATGAAGAACTATTGGAAGCAGTTAGGTATGCCCATTTAAGGGATGTAAAGGTTTATGTTACAGTAAATATCTTAATGGATGAGTCTGAAATAGAAGATGCATTGGATTATGTAACATTTCTCTATGAAATAGGTGTTGATGCCATAATAGTTCAGGATCTTGGTTTTGCAATGCTTGTGAAAGATATGATCCCAAATATGCCATTACACGCCAGTACACAGATGACAGTTAATAACTTGGAGGGTGTAAAATATCTTGAAGCATTAGGATTTGAAAGGGTTGTTCTAGCAAGGGAAACTCCAATAGAAGAGATAAAATACATTAAGGCAAACTCAAATATTGAGTTGGAAGGATTTATCCATGGAGCTTTGTGTATATCCTATTCTGGTCAATGCTTGATGAGTAGTCTTATTGGAGGAAGAAGTGGTAACAGAGGAACTTGTGCTCAACCTTGCAGAATGGAATACACAGTTTTAGATGAGGAGGACAAAGCACTTAAAAACTGGGATTCAGGTTACTACTTAAGCACAAAGGATCTTAACACCCTTGAACATATAAAGGAAATCATAGATGGTGGAATTGTATCATTAAAAATTGAAGGTAGAATGAAAAGACCTGAGTACGTTGCCACGGTTGTTAAGACATACAGAAAAGCCCTGGATTTAGGTAGTGAATATATTACCCCTGAAGATAAGGCTGATGTAAAGCAGATTTTCAATAGGGAGTTTACTAAAGGAGTAGGTCTTGGAGATTTTGGAAGAAGTTTTGTTTCCACTGACAGGCCAGATAATAGAGGAGTTACCATAGGCAAAATAAGTAATTGGAGTAAGAAAGGGATAGTTCTTGATATTTATAATGACTTAAACATAGGTGATGGATTAGAATGGCAAGATCAGAAGGGTAATATGACAGGCTATAAAGTGGATAAGAACTATAAAAAGGGAGAAAAAGTTCATATTCCATTTGCACCAGATGGTCAAATTGGTGGTGAAGTTAGAAGAACCCTTAGTTCCAGACTAATGGAGGATGCTCAAGACACCTTTGAAAACAGAGATAAAGAACATTTTATTCATCTTGATACTAGTTTAAATATAGATCAAGCTCCAATTCTTAGGGCATATATGAAAGATATTGTAGTTGAAGTAACTGGTGATGAGAGTGTCCAAAAAGCTTACAAAGCACCTTTAACTAAAGAAAAGGTATTTGATCAGCTTTCAAAGCTAGGAAATACTACTTTTAAGATAAAGAGTATAAACATAAACCTGGATGAAAATGCATTTATACCAGTTAGCAAACTGAATGAACTTAGAAGAAGTATGGTCATAGAATTAGAAGAAAGACTTCTTGAGAAGTTTCAAAGACCAGAGTTTAACAAAGAGTATTATGATCATAAAAAGTCCTCATTATTTGAGAAAAAAGCAAAAAGAATTAGTAAACCTAAGCTATCAATTAAAGTAAGTAATCAAAAACAGTTTGATCAGTTGAATTTAGAAAAGGTTGATCGGGTTTATATATCATTTAATGATAATCTAATGAATAATATACTGACACTTAGAAGAAACTCCATAGAGGTTTTCTATTGGACAGATAAAATACTATATAGCCATGACTTAGATAAAGCTCTTAGAACTATAAAACCTGTGGAGGATTTTCTAGATGGAATTAGTGTTTCCAATATTGGAAGTTTTGAGTTCTTTAAAGATAATTTCAAGTTGGGCATCCATTGTGACATAGGGTTGAATGTGTTTAACTCCGTAACAGCTGATCATTTATCCCAAAGTGGAGCTAATAGCGTGACACTATCCCCTGAGTTGAATCTAAAGCAGATTAAGAAAATTTCCAATAAATTAAACTTACCATTGGAAGGGATAGTCTATGGGTATCTGCCATCAATGATATTGAAGAATTGTCCCATGGCTACCTTTAAGGGCTGTAAGGATGATTCCCAATGTGAAAGTTGTAATTTTGCTCATGGTTACAAATTAAAGGATAGAATGGGAAAAACATTCATGATGGAGAGATTTGAAGGATATAGTACTATATATAATTCTGTACCGTTGTTTCTACTTGATAAACTTCAAGATGTAGTGAATACTGGAATTGATATCTTAAGATTGGATTTTACAGTTGAGGGTGACATTGAAGAAATTCAAAGTTACTATTATGATTCATTAAATAATAATATGGATAGGGAAGCAATAAAGAACTATGTGGAAGGATTTAAAGAAAAATCGGAAGTAACTAATGGACACTACTATAGAGGAGTCCTATAAGAGGTGATTTTTTGAACCAAAAGAGTTTAAAGGTACTTGAATATAATAAAATCATTGGGATGTTAGCTGAAAAAGCAGAATCATCCTTAGGAAGGAGCATGATTGAGAATCTATTACCTAATATAAACATTGAGGAAATAGTTTATGCTCAAAATGAAACAGAAGAAACCCTCAATTTAATTATCAAAAGAGGGAACCCACCTTTGTATGGAATTAACAGAATTACAGCAGATGTTAAAAGAGCTGAGTTAGGTGGGATGCTATCTCCAGGAGCATTATTAAGAATAGGGGAATCCTTAAGAGTCTCCAGAGCATTGAAGAACTATCTAAAGGAGAATAAGGAAGATAAGGATTCGAATTACCCAATTATTGGTGATCTAATTGATAACTTAAGAGTATACAGGAATGTTGAAGATGCAATATCAAATGCAATTATTAGTGAGAATGAGATTTCTGACAATGCTAGCTCTACTTTAAGAAGTATTAGAAGACAGATTAGAAGCAAGAATGATAGTATTAAGGAAAAGTTAAGTAGTATGATCAATTCACCCACATATAAGAAGTTCTTACAGGATAGCATTGTCACCATGAGAGAAGGAAGATATGTGGTTCCCGTTAAACAAGAGAATCGTTCTAATGTGCCAGGCTTGGTTCATGATGTTTCATCCAGTGGAGCAACTGCATTTATAGAACCTATGGCAGTTGTAGAGTTGAATAACGAACTTAGAGAATTGGAAATCAAAGAGAGAGAAGAAATAGAAAGAATACTAACTGAACTATCCTTAATGGTAGCTCAGGATGGGGAAGGAATAAGAGGAAACGAAATCCTATTGGGGAGATTAGATTTCGCATTTGCTAAAGGTAAACTGGCAATTGACCAGAAAGCAACAAAACCAATCTTTAATAAAGATAGATATATTAACATAAGAAAAGGAAGACACCCTCTGTTAGGTAAGAATGTTGTACCAATAGACATTTATCTTGGCAAGGAATTTACAACCCTTATAATTACTGGCCCCAACACGGGAGGAAAGACTGTAACCTTAAAAACAGTGGGGTTATTTACTCTAATGGGGCAGGCAGGCTTGCATATACCAGCGGACTATAACTCACAATTGGGAGTTTTTTCACAGGTATTTGCCGATATTGGAGATGAACAGAGTATTGAGCAAAGTTTGTCTACTTTTTCATCCCATATGACTAATATAGTTGGAATAATTGAGAATATGGATGAAGAAAGCTTGGTTTTATTTGATGAACTAGGTGCCGGAACTGACCCAGTGGAAGGTGCTGCATTAGCCATGAGTATACTAGAGTTTCTTAAGAAGCGAAGTATTAGGACACTTGCAACCACCCATTATAGTCAGCTAAAGCTTTATGCCCTCACAACGGAAGGCATAAGAAATGCATCAGTGGAATTTAATGTGGAAACATTAAGCCCGACTTATAAACTGCTAATTGGCGTTCCAGGAAAGAGCAATGCCTTTGAGATTTCCAAGAGACTTGGTCTTCAAAATTACATTATCGACTTTGCTAGAGATCTTGTATCCAAGGAAAATATTGAGTTTGAAGATGTCTTGCAAGCAATGGAAAGGGACAGAAAAATTGCTGAAGAGAACAAACTTGAGGCTGAGAGAACTAAGCTTAAAATTGATAAGTTAAAAAACGAGTTGGAAAGTGAAAAGCAAAAAGCTGAAGCTATGAAAGAAAAAATTCTTGATAAGGCTAGGGAAGAGGCAAAGCAGATCCTTAAGGAAGCAAAAGAGAATGCTGATTTGGTTGCCAGTGAATTAAGAGATGTTTCCAAAATTATAGATAAAGATAGTAGTAGAAGGATACAGGAAGCTCAGGATTTAATCAGAAAAGAATTACAAAAAAAAGATACTGAGTTGAGTAAGGGGATACTGGAAAAAAGATCTACCAAACCACCAAAAGATTTGAAAATGGGGGAAAGTGTTGAGGTTATGTCTCTAAATCAACAAGGAACTGTACTGAGTAATCCTGATGATAAGGGTAATGTTGATATTCAGGTGGGGATAATGAAGGTAACAGTAAACATATCAAATCTACGCAGAACAGATTTGGATCAATCCACTAAGAATATTCAACCCAGTAATCGAGTTAAATCCAACAAAGGGAAACTGATCAAGCAGGAACTGGACTTAAGGGGAAAGAATATAGAAGAAGGAATACTTGAAGTTGATAAGTATCTTGATGATGCATATATTTCAGGCTTAAAGGAAGTATATGTTATCCATGGAAAGGGCACTGGAGTCCTTAGGGAAGGAATAAAGAATTATCTAAAAACCCATAAACACGTTAAATCCATGAGGATTGGCAAATACGGAGAAGGTGGAGATGGAGTAACTGTTGTGGAAATTAAATAATACTTGAATTAATAGGAGAAATAGTTTATATTAGTCTATAATAAGCCGAAGATGAGGAAAAGTAAGTAAAGAGATGTAATAGCGAGCCGGGATAGGTGTAAGCCGGTTACTGAACTTTATCTGAAATAGAGCCTTTGAGGTTACAATGTACGTTAATCGCGTTAAGATTTCGAGTGGGCAGATGCCAATTAGAGTGGTAACACGGGAATTACTCTCGTCTCTTAGTTGAGATGGGAGTTTATTTTTTTGGGAGGAATGTTATGATAAATTTTAAAGAACAGGCAGTTAAGTTAATAGCAACTAAGGTCAGTGATCTTAGTAATGAAGAGATTCTGGAATTAATTGAAGTACCCCCTTCTTATGATATGGGTGATTATGCTTTTGCAACATTTAGATTGGCAAAGACATTTAGGAAATCACCTAATGTAATAGCTGCTGAATTGGTAGAGCAACTGGGAGATAGTGAGTATTTCCAAAAGATTGAACAAGTTGGTCCTTATGTGAACTTTTTTATAGATAGAGAAAAGCTTGCAGAAGCAGTATTATCTCAGATATTTACAGAAAAGAACAATTACGGTTCAAGCACCATGGGGGATGGTAAAAAGGTAATAGTTGAGTTCTCATCTCCAAATATTGCAAAGCCATTTCATATTGGACATATAAGAACAACAGTAATTGGAAATTCATTATCAAAGATATATAAGTTTCTTGGGTTTGATGTTGTGACCATCAATCACCTGGGAGATTATGGCACACAATTTGGAATGCTTATTTCTGCATATAAAAAGTGGGGGAATAGAGAAGTTATAGAAGCTAATCCAATAAAGGAACTTTTAGCACTATATGTAAGATTTAACTCTGAGGCAGATGAAGATCCATCATTGAAGGATGAGGCAAGATACTGGTTTAAGGAGCTGGAAGATAAGAACCCAGAGGCTATAGAATTGTGGCAATGGATTAGAGATATTAGTCTAAAGGAATTCAATAGAGTTTATGATATGCTGAATATATCCTTTGATTCCTATGCGGGGGAGAGTTTTTATTCTGATAAAATGCCAGCAGTATTGGAAGAGATGAAGAAAAAGGGTATTGTACAGGAATCTGAGGGTGCCTTGATAGTGGACTTAGAGCCTTATGGAATGCCACCGGCATTGATAATGAAGAAGGATGGATCCACATTATATACCACCAGGGATATAGCTGCTGCAATCTATAGAAAGGATCATTACGATTTCTATAAGAATCTTTATGTAGTAGCATCACAGCAGAATTTGCACTTTAAAGCCTGGATAAAGATTGTTGAGTTAATGGGACACCAATGGGCTAAAGATTGTATCCATATTCCATTTGGAATGGTCAGTCTGGAAGAGGGAACATTATCAACTAGAAAAGGAAGAGTTGTATTCTTGGAGGATGTTTTAAATACTGCCATTGAGAATACCTTGAAAATCATTGAAGAGAGAAATCCGAATTTGGAGAATAAGAAGAATGTTGCAAAACAAATAGGTATAGGAGCAATATTATTCCAGGAGCTATTTAACCAGAGAATCAAAGATTATACCTTTAATTGGGATAGAACACTTAGTTTTGAAGGTGAAACTGGACCATATGTTCAGTATTCACATGCTAGAGCAAATTCCCTCTTGGTGAAGGGTGGCTTCTCAATTGAGGAGACAGCAGATTTTAGCTTATTAACTAACGAAGATGAGATTAACATCATTCGACTAATATATGATTTCCCAAATACCATAGTTGATAGTATGGAAAAAAATGAACCTTACTTTATAACAAGACAAATCGTTGAAATTGCTAAAGCATTCAACAAGTTCTACAATAGCACACCAATTATTGTTGAAGATACTAAGTTGAAAAATTCAAGACTTGCTCTGGTATATTCAGTAAAGACAGTGCTAAACACTGGATTGGGATTATTGGGAATCGAAGCACCAGATAAAATGTAGCGAAAGATTATATAAGAAAGAGACCTTAAAATGATAAGGTCTCTTCTTTTAAGTAATCAAGGAATTTATCTTGCGGTAACTCTGCAAGAGCAGACAGTTCTTGTAATATATTCTCTCTAAGCTGAATGAATTCTTCAATTTTCGTAGCTTTACCTGTATATTCTAGAGCCTCAATTATTAACAGCATATCATCCTTTGACATTTCTTGTATGGATATTTTGTCAAAACTAAAATGTTTCATTAGTAGTCCCCTTTCTGTTATACTATGTTATATTTTATAACTTTTAGTATTAAGATTCAATAGTAGAAGTAAATACCATTGGATTATATTGAGTAATAGGATAAAATAATAGTACTAAAAGAAATGAGGAGATTGTAATGACTGTATTATTATCAACACTAAATTCGAAATATATACACACAAATCTTGCCATAAGATATTTAAAAGCATTTGTTAGAGATATAGAAGAGGTTAATATTAAAGAGTTTACTATAAATCAGAATATTGATCATATTATGGCTGAAGTATACAAGAATAATCCAAACCTAGTAGGATTTTCCACATATATTTGGAATATAGATGAAACCCTTCAAATATGTGAAGGGTTGAAGATGGTATCACCACAGACTAAAATACTTCTTGGTGGACCGGAAGTATCCTATGATCCAGTCGAAATTATGGAAGAACATCCATATATTGACTACATTATATATGGTGAAGGTGAAGAGACATTTAGAGAATTGTTATTGGAGAAACCTATAGAGAATATAAATGGATTAGTATACAGAGGGCATGACAAGATAGTTAAGAATCCTGAAAGAAAACTTATTGGTGATTTATCAACAATACCCTTTCCATATGAGGATGAGCAGGAGGACTTTAAAAATAAGATTATTTATTATGAAAGTTCAAGGGGGTGTCCTTTCAATTGCGAATTTTGTTTATCCTCAACAATCAAGGGTTTAAGATATCTACCAATTGATAGAGTGAAAAGAGAGTTAGATACCTTAATTGGAATGGGGGTAAAACAGGTTAAGTTTGTTGATAGGACCTTCAATGCAAAAAAGGATTACTCCATGGAGATAATGAAACATATATTAGTTAAGAATCCCAAAGATATAAACTTTCATTTTGAAGTTACTGCACATTTGATTGATGAACATCAATTGGATTTTTTCAAAGGAGTTCGAGAGGGACTTTTTCAGTTTGAAATTGGAGTTCAATCCACAAATCCCAACACTATTGAAGCAATAGGAAGAACCACAGACTTTGAGAAGCTTAAAGAAGTATCCATGAAGATTAAATCATTTAACAATATACATCAGCACTTAGATTTAATTGTTGGATTGCCTTATGAAGATTATAAATCCTTTGAGGAATCCTTTAATGATATTTATTCCATTGGACCTGAAAAGATCCAACTTGGATTTTTAAAGTTGCTTAAAGGATCAGGGCTTAGGACATTAAGGGAGAAGTATGGATTTAAGTTTCTAAATAAAGCACCTTATGAGATTCTTGAAAATAAATATATCACCTATGATGAGATAATCAGATTAAAAGGCATTGAGGAAATGGTTGAAAGGTACTATAATGAAGAATTCTTTAAGAATACACTAAATTATGTTATTGGAAAATATTTTATTTCTCCATTTAAGTTCTATGAGGAGTTGTCTCAATATTTTGTGGAAAGAGGATTGTTTGAAATATCCCATAGCAGAGCAAAGTTATATGGAATATTATATGGATTCTTAGAAGATAGGTTAAGTTCTGATTTAACCCTGATAAAGGAGTTATTAAGGTTTGATTATATTCTAAACAACACTGACAGAAGAATTCCCAGGGAAATAAATAATGGGATTACAATTGATGCATCTAAAATACATCAGTTACTAAAAGATGAATACTGTCTAAGTTTGTTACCAGAAAACTTGAGGTTGATCCCCACAAAGCAACTTCTAAAGAAAACTACCATAGCTTTATTTAATATTAATATTTTAGACTTTGTAGAATCTGGATATAATAAAGATGCAGAGGCTATTGAATCAATAATGCTTTTCTATCACAGTGAAGGGACCATTATCAGAAGTATGGTTTATGACATAACATCACAATACAAGGAGATGATCAATTGAGTTTTATTACTGATATAATCTTAGTAAATAAGGAAGTGTTTGAAAAAACAATAAGGAGCATAAAATCAAACTGGCAAATTTTATTGGTTGGAGTAGTATATGCAATCTTGAGTATGATAGCATCGATTATAGTCAGCAGACTTTTTATTGGACCTTTGGGATTAGCCAGAGGTTTAATCCTAGCTTTAATAGAGGCTGCAATAATATCAAGTTATATATTTGTGCTTTATAATGTTATTTCCTACAATAGATTTAGATGGAGAGATGTAAAGAATGGATTTACATTCTTTATATGGAAGGTATATGCTATTTTGTTTATGTTCTATCTAGGAAGCATACTTCTAAGTTTTGTGGGCAATATCATTGGAGGATTTCTATATATTTATCTGATGATGATAATAAGTCTACTTCTATTTGTAGTATTAAACCCCCTACCTGAAGCACTATATGTAAAGACGTATACACCTTGGGATACAATCATCTACTGTTTGGAGTTTATGAAGGATAACTGGCTAAATTGGATTGTACCTAATGTTGTTTTCTTCATATTATTATTCATTTTTTCAGGTCAGGCTACATTCTATTCAATCAATCCATTTAGGGGAGTAACAATAACATATGGGTTTATTCTTTTGGCAAGGTATTTAATTAGCAGTATTATACTATCCTTTGGAATGCTATATAGAGGACACCTCTTCACTCTGTTAAGTACATCCAGTAAAAGGAAACGACAATTTATGAGAAAGGTCTAAGGGGGAAGTTAATGAAGATTTCAGAAGAATATTTTAAAAGTAAAACTGAAGATATTAGTTTCATAAACCTAAGGCGAGATAGAACATTTGAGTTAAAGGATATAACCCTGGATAAGGATTTGCCTTTACCAGTTGTAACTAATAATTTGTTGATTGAGTTGAACAAAGTGGATGAAACTAAAGGCATTAGCATTCAAAGAGTAATTGAGGGGATTGTTTATCTCCTTGGGGCAGATCAAGATTTTATCCACAGGGATGAATATGGAAAGATTTTGGATAGAATTCTATCTAAGCCAGAGGAAGAATTATTCTCCATGGGGTTAAGAAAGCTTGAAGAAGGAGATCTGGATGAAAGTGGATTAATCTTTAGAGCCTTTAACTCTTTATATGGTTCCAGAGACAGTGAGTTTTATTATGCCATCGTTCTTGAAGGTATAGGGAAGAAGTATTTTAATGAAGAAGAACTGGAGTTGGGAAATAAGTTTCTGGAAGAATCCACTAATATACTGGAAGAACTTTTAAACGAAGATAATACATTTTATCCTGCTTATTATAAGCTTGGTTATCATTACAAGTTCTATGAACAATATACTAAGGCAAAACTAACCTGGGATAAGGTATTGATTTATGATCCTGATGAGAACAGACGGCAGGAGATCAGACAAGAACTTGATTTAATTGATTTGGATTATAGGGTTGAGTTGGGATTAACATATATCAATAATATGATGTATGAAAAGGCAGTAGAAGTATTGGTTAAGTTGATGCCAAAGGAAATTGACAATTGGTATATAAATTACTTGCTTGGAATGGCATATAGAGGCTACGGTGATAATACAACTGCAATAGAATATTTCTATCAGGCTTTGGATAATAAAGTAAATCCCCAGGATGTATACAACGAGCTGGGAATAACATACTTTAATGATGGAAGTATAGAAAAAGCAATATCAATATTTTCTGAAGGGATTAATACCTTAGAGAATGACTATAGACTCTATTTTAATAGAGGTTTGGGATATTTAAACTTAGGTTTAATGGATAAGGGTTATGAAGATATAAAGACAGCATCCACATTAAACCCTGAGGATGAGAATATAAAGGCTCAATTAAAAGCATTAAAGGAATTCTACGAATAAACTGGAGGGATAAAATGATTAAAAAACTTGATGACCTACTTTTGATAAAAGGTAATAAAATGAAGCTTGTAGTAGTTGCATGCCATGATGAAGATGTATTAGAAGCTGTCGTAGATAGCAGCAATATGGGAATCACTGAACCAATATTAATCGGAAACAAGGATGAAACATATAAAATAGCAGAACGATTGGGACTAAATGTGTCTGGTTTTAGATTCGTTGAGGAGGAAGACATTGCAGTTGCAGCTGAGATTGGTGTAAAAATGGTATCCAATGGAGAAGCTGATTTTATTATGAAGGGACTTGTTGACACTTCAATCCTTATGAAATGTGTATTGAATAAAGAGTGGGGGTTAAGAACTGATAGTCTTTTAAGCCATGTTATGGTTTATGATGTTAATAGTTATCATAAATTGATTTACCTTACCGATGGAGGAATGAATCTTGCTCCATCCATTGAAGAGAAAATTAGTATTGTAAAGAATGCTGTACTTGTAGCAAAGGCCATGGGGAACCATATTGTTAAAATAGCGGCATTAGCAGCAAAAGAGAAGGTTAATCCAAAGATGCAAGCTACTGTGGATGCCAATACCCTTCAAGAGTTATCACAAAATGGTGAATTTGGAGAGGGCGTTTTATTAGAAGGACCTTTAGCTTTGGATCTTGCATTGTCAAGGGAAGCTGCAAAAGTAAAGGGATTTAATTCTGAAATAGCAGGAGATACGGACGTTTTGCTAGTGCCAAACATTGAAATGGGTAATGGAATAGGTAAGGCAATAACTTATTTAGCCAACGGTAAATCAGCTGGTATTATTATGGGAGCAAAAGCGCCAGTGGTATTAGTTTCAAGAGCAGATGACAAAGACTCAAAACTTTATTCAATTGCATTGGGAAATATGATTGCCAGCTATATTAGTAAAATGAGATAATACCAACATTTATAAAAGGGATTTGAGCATATATCACTTATAATAATTTGAAAATAGTCGTTGACTTTATGCAAAAAAGATGGTAATATTTAAAAAGTCAGCACACTATGTAATTAGATCTTAAAACAAAATAATAAAAAAGATTTAAAAAAGGTGTTGACCAAGGATTGGTATACATGGTATACTAATCAAGTCGCCTCAAGAGAGGACGACATGAACCTAGATAACTAAACAGTATGAGAACTTTGAATAAAACCAAGATTCAATTTTTTAAAAACAAATAATATGAGCTATATCAAACACTTTTAAATGAGAGTTTGATCCTGGCTCAGGACGAACGCTGGCGGCGTG
>JAUWAD010000100.1 GCA_030602225.1 Bacillota bacterium
TATTAGGGTTTCCTCCTTAATGTGAACATATAGTGATTCGTCTTACTATATATATTCGACATTTTGGGGTGAAATCCTTTTTTTGCTTGTAAAAAAGTTAGTTATTTCAACGGTTAAAAATTATGCAATTTGCTCATTTAAGTATATTGCACTTAGAGTTTTCAAAATTATTTGGAAAAGGCATAATGCTTGGAACCTATTAACTTTGCCAGGAGTTAGTGGGTGTAATGACTATTTACTACATAATTAAAACTAAGGGGGAAAAGTATGAAAAAAAGTATAGCTTTATTATTGGCATTGGTAATGTTAGTTAGTTTAGCAGGTTGTGGTAACAATGCTGCACCAGCTCCAGCTGAAAAAGCTAATTACAAAATAGGTGTAATGACAGGTACAGTATCTCAAGGTGAAGAAGAGTTTAGAGCTGGAGAAAACATGAAGGCAAAATATGGTGATATGATTGTTCTTTCTACATATCCAGATAGATTCATGCAAGAACAAGAAACAACTATCACAAACATGATGGCTATGGCATCAGATCCTGATGTTAAAGCTATAGTAATGGTTCAGGCAGTTCCTGGCGCAGCAGCAGCGATAGCAAAGGTTCGTGAAGTAAGAGATGACATCCTTTTCGTTCTTGGAGTTCCAGGAGAAGATCCAGATGTTATAGCTGAATATGGTGATGTTATAATGCAAACAAATGACCTTGCACGTGGTGCTCAAATAGCTCAACAAGCTAAGGATATGGGAGCAGAAGTACTAGTTCACTATTCATTCCCACGTCATATGTCATATGAAATGCTTTCTGCAAGAAGAGACCTAATGAAAGCTGAAGCTGAAAAGATTGGCTTGAAATGGGTTGAGCAAGATGCTCCAGACCCAACTGGTGATGCAGGTGTTCCTGGAACACAGCAATTCATCATGGAAGATCTTCCACGTAAAGTTGCTGAATATGGCGAGAATACAGCATTCTTTGGAACAAACTGTGCAATGATGGAGCCAATGATTAGACAAACTGTTGAAACTGGAGCTATATTCCCAGTACAATGTTGTCCATCTCCATACCATGCACTTCCAGCAGCTCTTGGGATTTCAGTACCAGATGATAAAGCAGGAAATTTAGAGTTTATAATTTCTGAAATTGATAAGAAAGTTGATGAAGCAGGAATGGATGGTCGTATAGCTACTTGGTCAGTTCCAGTAAACATGATGTATGTTGAAGCTGGCGTTAGATATGCTATTGAATACTTAGATGGAAATACCAATGGAAAAGCTGATGCAGCTGTATTAACAGAAATCATGAGCGATGTAGCAAAGGGTCCTATCGTACTACAAAACTATGGTGATTATGATCACTACTTCCTATACCTGGGAGCACCAGCTGAGTTTTAAGATCAAACAAAAAATTAATATATTTATGTGAAATATAATATTTCATAATATTGTGCAAGGCTTAGGTCTTGCACAATATTATGTTAATCTCTCAAATTTTCTGTAAAAGGAGGGAAATCTATTTGAAGACTGAACACAATAATGAGCATTATGTCTTGGATATGAGAAATATCGGCAAAGAGTATTATGGTACAAGAGTACTAAAGGACATAAACATTCAACTTAAGCCAGGGGAGATCCATGCTATATTAGGAGAGAATGGGGCTGGAAAATCAACCCTTATGAATGTTTTGTTTGGAATGAGTGTTATACATAGTACAGGTGGTTTTGAGGGAGAGGTATTTATTGATGGTGAAAAGGTAAATATCAATTCTCCAGTTGAAGCCATGGAAAAGGGAATAGGAATGGTTCATCAGGAATTTATGTTAATTCCAGGATATAGCATTACTGAAAATATAAAGCTAAACAGAGAGACCACAAATCCAGGATTGTTAAGTAGAGTTGCGGGTAAGAAACTTGAAATTCTTGATATGAAATCTATGAACATGGATGCAAGGAAGTCCCTGGATAAGGTGGGAGTAGGAATTGAAGAATGGGTTAAAGTTGCGGGATTACCTGTAAGCTTCATGCAGTTTGTTGAAATTGCCAGGGAGTTGGATAAGGAGAATCTAAAAGTATTGGTATTTGACGAGCCAACTGCAGTATTAACTGAGAGCGATGCAGATAGATTATTGGAGACCATGAGAAAAATCGCTTCAGAAGGTATTGCAATACTGTTTATTACCCATAGATTAGATGAAGTTCAAAGGGTAGCAGATAGAATAACTGTACTTAGAGATGGACAACATGTTATAACAAAGGATACCAAGGATTCAAATGTAAATGAAATGGCCAATCTTATGGTAGGTCGAGAGATAAAGATGACAGGAGAGAGCAGGGACAACGAAGGATCAAAGAATGTCAAAATGAGAATTAGAGATTTTTACGTGGATATGCCAGGAGAAACGGTAAAAGGAATCAATCTGGATATATATGAAGGAGAAATCCTTGGGATTGGTGGATTGGCTGGGCAAGGCAAGATAGGTCTGGCAAATGGAATTATGGGATTATATAAATCAGAGGGAAATGTTGAACTGGATGGAAAGAAAATATCACTTAACAATCCAGAAAAATCACTGAAGCAGGGATTAGCTTTTGTTTCAGAGGATAGAAGAGGTGTTGGATTGTTACTTGATAGTTCCATTGAATTAAATACTGTCATAACTTCAATGCAAATCCAGGGTACATTCTTAAAAAGATATGGAGTATTTACTCAGAGAGACAATAAGAAAATTAGGGAACATGCCCTTAAAATGATAAAGGATCTTGATATTAGATGCACAGGTCCTTCACAGATAACAAGAAGGTTAAGTGGAGGGAATCAGCAAAAGGTATGTATTGCAAGAGCACTAACCCTTAATCCAAAGGTTTTATTTGTGTCTGAACCCACAAGAGGTATCGATGTTGGAGCTAAAAAACTAGTTCTTGATACTCTTGTTCAGTTAAACAAGGAATATGGAATGACAATAATTATGACATCCAGTGAATTAGCAGAGTTAAGAATGATATCAAATAGAATAGCGATTATCAATGAAGGAAAACTTGAAGGAATTCTTCCTCCAGATGCCAGTGATGTTGATTTTGGACTAATGATGGCAGGAGAGTATCATAAGCAAAAAGGGGAAGGAGTGAGAGCAGATGGATAAGGTGAAGGTGTACTACAATAAGTTTGGACTTCCTAGAATAATCATTATTTCTTTTCTATTATTTCTGTTGATAGCAGCAGTAATGCTTGAAATACCCATTTCTGCCCTTATATCCGATGCCTTGGTAAGAACTGGAATGAATGGCATATTAGTTTTATCCATGGTTCCAGGAATATTGGCGGGAATTGGACTTAACTTTGGAATTCCAATAGGAATCGTATGTGGTTTGCTTGGTGGTTTGATGGCCATTCAATTGAATCTTTACGGATTTACAGCAATTTTAGTGGCTGTTTTAATCAGCTTGCCATTATCCCTTGTTGCCGGATATCTATATGGATTGCTACTAAATCGTGTCAAGGGATCTGAGATGACCATAGCCACATATATTGGATTCTCTATAGTATCCCTAATGAGTATAGGGTGGTTAGTTCTTCCATTTACCAGTGAGGAGATGCGTTGGCCTATAGGTACTGGATTAAGAACCACAATAACCCTTCAAGGAAGATTTGAAAGAATATTAAATCAGTGGGGAGCATTTAAAATAGGAGATGTGGTTTTTCCTACCGGATTGATTTTATTCATGCTTTTCTTCTGCCTGTTGGTTTGGTTATTCCTAAGATCAAGACTGGGAACATCCATGATAGCTGCAGGAGATAATCCCAAGTTTGCCACTGCTTCTGGTATTAATGTAAACAAGATGAGAATTATTGGAACTATGCTATCAACGGTGCTAAGCGCTGTGGGTATTATTGTATATAGTCAAAGCTTTGGCTTCATTCAGCTTTACCAGGCACCTATGTTTATGAGTTTTGCAGCAGTAGCAGCAATACTTATAGGTGGAGCTACAATTAAAAAAGCAACCATATCAAATGTAATTATTGGTGCATTTTTATTCCAGTCAGTGTTGGTTGTATCCCTCCCAGTTGCAAATAAGATACTAGCTGATGTAAGTAGTTTAGCTGAAATCGCTCGTATTGTTATTAGTAATGGAATTATCTTATATGCATTGACACAGATAGGGGGTGGAGAATAATGGATGAGAAGTTAAAAATTGTAATTCAGGAAGATAGCTTGGGGACTAAGATTAAGAAGGCATTAGTAAGCAATATGGTTACAGTTTTCTTTGTTATTCTCTGTATTATAGGGTATTACTATTCCGGACTTACATTTGGATTTTTACTTAATGACCTGATAACTCGTATGGTAAGAAATAGCTTTTTGGTATTAGCGTTATTACTACCAGTTATGGCAGGGATGGGACTTAATTTCGCCATAGTATTAGGTGCCATGTGTGCCCAGGCTGCGGTTATATTTGTAACTCATTGGGGAGTTGCAGGTCTTCCTGGAATAGGATTAACTGTTCTTTTAACAACACCTATTGCAATTCTTCTAGGATACTTAACTGGGCAGTTGTTTAATAAGGCCAAGGGTCAGGAAATGATAGGTGGATTAATCCTTGGATTCTTTTCAAATGGTATTTATCAGTTGATATTCCTAATACTAATAGGATCTGTAATTCCGTTTAATAATGAGACCCTAGTATTAAGTACAGGTGTTGGACTTAGAAGTACCATTGATTTAAAGGATGGATTAAGATATGCAATTGATGGTGCATGGACATTACCTTTTACCACAGCCGCAATGGCATTTGGAGGGTTGACGATTCTACATGGAATTTATAGGTATATAAAAGGTCTTCCTTCCCTTGGAATAGGACCAAAGCACAAGAAATATCTTCTATCTGGAGCTTCTGGTGCGGCACTAATTGGTTGGGTATTTTATATTCAAAGCACAAGTTCATTTGTTAACTTGATAAAAGTTCCTATGGTAACTGCAATTTTGATAGGTTTAATGTGTGTATTCACAACATACTTCTCAAGGACAAAACTGGGTCAGGATTTTAGAACCGTAGGTCAAGATAGACATATTGCTGATGTTTCAGGTATAAACTCAGATAAGACCAGACTAACAGCAATGATTCTTTCAACAGTATTTGCATCCTGGGGACATATAATATTCCTTCAGAATCTGGGTACCTTTAGCACCTATGGAAGTCATGAGCAAATCGGTTTCTACTCTGTAGCTGCCCTTCTGATTGGAGGAGCATCTGTAACCAATGCTAAGATAAGTCATGCACTTTTAGGAACTTTACTTTTCCATACATTGTTTATAGTATCTCCACTGGCCGGTAGAAATTTATTTGGAGATGCTCAATTGGGAGAATACTTTAGAGTATTCGTAGCCTATGGAGTAATTGGAGTATCCCTTGTAATGCATGCGTGGAGAAAGCAAATTGAGGGTAAGAAAAGATTGAGTCAATAATAAATTAAAAGGGTGTTTCGGTTATATATTTAATTGAAACATCCTTTGTTATTAAGATGTTGTAGTCCTTACACAAAGGTATAAATATGAGTTAAAATGTTACTATGTCACGTTAAAGGGGTTTATATAATGGATTCTATTATGGAAATAATAAAAAACAATTATGTTGTTCCATTGGTGATTCTAATTGGACTTTTTCTAATTAGACCTTTGATGAATAATTTTTTCGTGAAAAAGACAAACCGATCAAACTTGGGAAATTGGATCACCTTATACTTGTTAATTTTATTTGTGCTTACCTACTATCAAAATGATCCTTGGCTATTTTATTACTTTATATCCTTTGGTACTTTTGGTATAAACTTTAATCTTTTAATTGTAAGCTTCTTAATATCCGATATTGACTCTTGCTTTTCATATATCAAAACTATTCACCAATGATTTATTGCCTGGAGTTTACAAAAGGTATAATCTTGAAGTGGGAGTACAATATACCTTCAATAGGTTATTGCACTACTTAATAATGGTAACAGCATTTATGTTCACAATTTCTGCTTTGGGAATTGAACTGGGCTCCTTGGCTGTGTTTGCCGGATTTCTTGGTGTTGGTATTGGTTTTGGACTTCAGAACATAACTTCAAACTTCATATCTGGGATAATTCTACTATTTGAAAGACCTATTAAAATAGGGGATAGGGTTGTGGTAAATAATATTGTGGGGGATGTGGAAAAAATAAATATGAGAGCAACCATAATAAGATCCGTAAACAATGAGCGCATCATCGTTCCAAATTCTTATTTCCTTCAGGAACATGTTATTAATAGATCTTATGAATCCTTAGAAATGAGACTTGTGATTCCAGTAGGAGTTTCCTATGGATCAGATCCAGAAAGGGTTAGGGATGTATTATTAGAGGTTGTAGGGGAAGAGGCGGAAGGGAATTCCTTTGTTTTAACCAGTCCAAAACCCTTTATAAACTTCGTTGGGTTTGGAGATTCATCCCTGGATTTTGAACTTTTCCTGTGGATTTCTGACCCAAGACAGATGAATCGAGTCAGAACAAGTGAAAACTACAAGATTTTCAGAGCGTTTAAGCAACATAGCATTGAAATTCC
>JAUWAD010000119.1 GCA_030602225.1 Bacillota bacterium
TCAGATATCTCCCAATTCTATTTAGTTCAAACTATAAATTATCTACCAATTGATAGTTTTGATGAAAAGAGAAGGGAACAACTTTATTCATATATACTAAAAAAAGTCTCCTCCCTTAAGGATAATATTCGACTTAGTGCATTGGATAGAACCAATGAGATACTAACATTTATTGATGATGAAAGTTTGAATTCTCAATTAAGAGAATACCTTGTCAACAGACATGAGAAGTCAGATATACCTGGAGAAAATTACATCAAGTATATAATGGCTAATAGATTATCAATTGATGAAGAAAGTATAACAATTCTTAGAAATAACTACTACTCGGATCAATCAAATGTTTCAGAGCTATTTCTGGAAAACTTAAAAACAGCAACTAACTGGACTAATAAGAAGATAAATATTGATATATTGTATGATCAGGTAAGAAAAAGCCCGACAACCACAGGAATCCACACAGCCATTCATTTATGTAATCTTTTAAAGGTTAGTGCCGTGGAAAGAGTTAGAAATTACAGTGGATATTCTCTGTTAAACATTATTCCTCTACTATCCTTTGAGCAGAGAAATGATGTTGCCATAGAGTTGTTAAGAGCTTTGGAGATGGATAGTTATCAATTTACCAAGTTCATACCAGAGTATCTTGGTCAGCTATTCCTATACCTTCCCCCAAAGGAGCTTGATGAAATAATAGATGATCTTGAGGATAAGATAAAGGTATCTAGACCACAGACTGTTATGTTGCTTTTGAACACCATAGGTACAGCAATTACTCATTACCCTATATATAGAACCAACTTTGATGAAAAATTTAATGTAAATATTACCAGACTATACAGGCTGTTAGGCTTACTACTGGTTCCAATAACCTCCTACAAGATAGAGGTAAAGACTGAAGCATTAAGGGTTATTTCTTCATTAATATTTGATTCGGAAATACTATCCTTAGATGATAAGTATACTGTTTTTGAGAGATTATCAAAAAAAATACTGACCTTAATGGAAGACACCAAGGAAAACACGTTTATTTTCTATAATAATGCTTCCTCTCTTAATCATATCTATCGCTTTATTGATGAATATGAGTTTAAACACGGGAAAATGGAATTAACCTCTGAAGAAGACATAGCCTTCTTCCCCGGCTCCTTCGACCCATTTAGCCTTGGGCATAGAGAGATTGCAAAAGAAATCAGAAAACAGGGCTTTGAAGTGTATCTTGCCGTTGATGAATTCTCGTGGTCCAAGAGAACTGAAGCTCACCAGTATAGAAGAAATATTATTAATATGAGTATTGCTAAGGAAGATGGAATATATCTATTCCCCAAGGAGATACCCATAAATATAGGGAATGATAATGATTTAGATAAGCTTAGAAATCTATTTGGAGATAGGGAAGTTTATATCGCTGTGGGATCGGATGTTGTTGTAAACGCATCTGCGTATAGGCAGGAAAAGAACATTCTGAATTTCTCCCATGTAATATTTGATAGAATTCTTGATGATACTCCAAAGGAAGTTGATGATAAAACAACAATAGCCTTAAGTAAAATTAGGGGCAATTTGATCAAGTTGAGTTTACCAACCCGTTATGAGGATATAAGTTCAACTCAGATCAGAGACAATATAGACAAGAATCGGGATATATCAAAACTAATAGACCCTATGGCAGCGGATTATATATACAGTTATGGATTGTACATGCGAGAGCCCTTATATAAAACCCTTGTGGAAACAAAAACTATAGAGGTGGATATTCATAGAAACCTAAGCAGTGAGCTTTTAGACTACATCCTGGAAAATTTTGGTGATAGTATAAATCTGGATGGATTACTGGAACTTAGGAATAAGTTAAGTTATAGGCTAATAGTAATTAAGGATATGGCCACAGACAAACCCCTTGGATTCTCAGCTTTCTATTGGGTAAGACACTCCATGCTATTTGATGAATTTAAGGATCAGGAGATTACAGACTATATTAGACACAATGCCAAAGGGCGAACTGCATTCATTGCATCCCTTTATAGCAAAGATAATGATGAGAATCTTATGGATATGGTGTTTAATGAGACATTATCCATTGCATTAAACAGAGACTACAATTATGCCCTTTATAGCAATACCATGATTAATGGAAGTAACTATACTGCAGAGGAGATAGTCATAAACCAGGGATTTGTGGAAACTCCATTTACTCACAAGGGATCCCCTTTATTCATGGTGGATATGAATAATCCAATCAGTCTTAACCTGGATTTGGAAAACTTCCTTAAAGCACCTTATGATAGGGATGATAGAATACTAAAGGTTATTGGAGAGGCTAGAAAGAGGCTGAAGAAATCATTGGCAGATCTTTACCCTGGAGAACTACTAATATCCTTTAACCGTGATATGGTATATAGCAAGCTTATTCAAAAGGTATGTGATGCAAATAATGTATCAATTATTGATAATAAAAAGACTCAGCTGGGAGAGAATATGTGTGTCCCATTTGGAATAATTCTAAACAACTCAATTATTCCAAATACAGTTACTAAAACCCTCCATACAGAGAGAATATTTGCCCCAGACATCCAAAGTTTTACCGTGGGTGAGTTTCCAAATTATCTAACCTTAGAGGAGCAATGCAAGACTATAAAATCATTTAATAGACCTGTGATTCTACTGGATGATTTACTCCACAAAGGATATAGAATAAAAATAGTGGAACCTCTTTTAAGAAAGGAAGGAATTGCAATAACCAAACTTCTAGTTGGAATTCTTTCTGGTAGTGGAAAGGAAATTGCTGAAATTAGGAATCTTGACGTGGATTCTGCATACTTTGTGCCAAACTTAAGACTTTGGTTTAATGAAAGTGGACAATATCCTTTCCTAGGTGGAGATATGGTAAGAAGAGACTATATAGACACCAACCTTATCCCAAGTATAAACTTTATTCTACCCTATGTGTCCCCTAGATTTATAAAGGATATTTCACAGGATGATATATATAATGTATCAGAAGTGTCCTTGAAAAACACATATGAGATATTAAGGGTTATCGAGAAGGTATACCAGGAAATAAATGAAAAGAATCTAACCCTCGCCACTCTAGGTGAAGTCATCTTCACACCAAGATATCCTGATCTTGAGAGAAGTATATATGAAAAAAGACATCTTAAGCCTTCTGTATTCTTGGAAACTGATCTTGATTACTTGAAGAGATTGGAATTCACATTAAGAGGTCATAGGAGGAGATAAAATGTATTACTACAAGTATAATCATAAACTGCTGTTTTCAAAATTCCCTATTGAAGATCTTGAAACTTCATTGGAAGCAGATATTATTAATGGAGATAATCTATACTTTTTAACAAAAATGGATCCTTTAAGATCAAGGAGAGGTTTTCTAATCACCTCTCCTTCCCAATTGGAAACCTATCATGAGGACTTGAATCTTCTTATTTCTGATGATTCAACCACTTCGATCCAGTGGCTTGATGAAAAGATAAAGAAAGGAAAAGTAAAGGCAATAAACATCAGCTATCCCAACTGGAAGGATGAGTTATCCACTCCTCCTATAAAATGGAGAATTAATGTTATGGCTCTTGGTGATGTTGGAAGCAATCTCTCCATTGGCCTTCGTCTGTCTCAAGTCAATATGGAAATTGGTATATTTGATAGAAATCCAGAAAAACTGCAACGCTGGAATTATGAACTAAATCAGATAAGAATCCCATTTAAAGAACAGGTTTTACCAAAGGTCCGAATGCTAAGTGAGGATGAGCTATTTGATTGTGATATGTTTGTCTTCTGTGCTTCAAAGGGTATTCCTCCAGTGGGGATGGAAAATGTTGATGTTAGAATGGTTCAGTTTGAAGGTAATAGGGAAATTATATCAAAATATGGAAGATTAGCCAGAGAAAAGGGATTTAAGGGAATCTTTGCTGTGGTAAGTGATCCCGTGGATCCTTTATGCAAGGCATTATTCTTGGAAAGTAACAAGGATGTATCAGGCAACATGGATTATAAGGGTTTAGCCCCCAATCAGATTATTGGTTATGGCTTGGGAGTTATGAATGCACGAGCGACATTTTATAGTGAACTAAATGGTACAATCAATGAATACTTAAGAGATGGTCAGGTTTTCGGGCCCCATGGCAAAGGTCTTATTGTTGTTAATAGTATAAGCAATTATAACAAAGCTCTTTCAGACTATTTGACAGAGAAAACTTTAAATGCTAACTTAGAAGTTAGAAAGCTTGGTTTTAAACCCTATATCGCTCCAAGTCTATCCTCCGGAGCTTTATCAATAGTTGCAACTATTAACGGGGATTA
>JAUWAD010000084.1 GCA_030602225.1 Bacillota bacterium
GATAAGTTAGTTATTTTAGAGGAAAAAGGTGTTGAGATAATAACATGCCCAAAGAAAAATGAAAAAGTTGATCTAACTTTTCTTATGAAGCAACTTGGAAAACTAGGAATTGATAGCATATTGGTTGAAGGTGGTGCAACCTTGAATTACTCGTTGTTATCAGAAGAATTAATAGATAAAGTTATGTTCTTTATTGCTCCAAAATTAATCGGTGGTGAATTGTCTAAAACTCCCATTGGTGGAGAAGGAATAAATCTTATGAACAATGCAATAAGATTGAAGGATATAGAATTAAGTTTAATTGATGATGATATCAAAGTAATAGGGTATCCCCAGTGGGAGGTGTAATATGTTTACAGGAATAATTGAAGAGATCGGTAAAATTCAAAGTGTCACAAAAGGAGAAATTTCAGCTAAGATTTCCATTAATGCCAAAAAAGTTTTGGAGGATGTGAAGCTTGGAGATAGTATAAGTACCAATGGAGTATGTTTGACAGTAACAAATTTCACAAGGAGCAATTTTACTGTGGATGTAATGGCAGAAACAATGAGAAGAACAAATCTCAGCATCCTATCCCAAGGTGCCGAAGTTAACTTGGAGAGGGCTTTAAAGGTTGGGGATAGATTTGGTGGTCATATCGTAAGTGGTCACATAGATGGTACTGGCAGAATAACTGAGTTTAAAAAGGAAGATAATGCAATCTGGGTAACCATCAGAACTGACAGTAGTATATTGAAATATATAATACCCAAGGGTTCAATAGCTATTGATGGCATAAGCTTGACTGTTGCCTATGTAGATGAAGAAGTTTTCAAGGTTTCAGTTATTCCCCATACTAAGGACTTCACAACTCTCCTACATAAAAATATAGGAGATATGGTTAATTTAGAATGTGATCTAGTAGGAAAGTATATTGAGAAACTGATTAATTTCGAAGATAAAAAGCAAGATAAGAATGATTTAAGCGAGAATTTTCTAAGAGAACATGGTTTCGCATAATGAGGAGGAATAACAATGTATAAATTCAATACGATAGAAGAGGCAATCGAGGACATTAGATTGGGTAAAATGATAGTTGTTGTCGATGATGAGGACAGGGAGAATGAGGGCGATCTATTGATGGCAGCAGAAATGGTGACTCCTGAAGCTATTAATTTCATGGCAAAGCATGGACGTGGTTTAATATGCATGCCAATTGAAGGAAATAGATTAGGTGAACTTGAGATACCCTATATGGTTGATAGAAATACTGATTCTCATCAAACTGCATTTACAGTATCAATAGATGCAATAGAAACAACAACAGGAATATCAGCATTTGAAAGAGCACTTACAATAAAAAAAGTTTTAGATAACAGAACAAGACCTGAAGACTTTAAAAGACCAGGACATATATTTCCCCTAAAATATCAGGAAGGGGGAGTTCTAAGAAGGGCTGGACACACGGAAGCAGCGGTTGATTTTGCCAAATTAGCGGGTTTGTACCCTGCTGGAGTGATTTGCGAAATTATGAGTGATGATGGAACTATGGCTAGAGTACCTGAGCTGATGGAGTATGCTAGGACTCATGACTTGAAAATAGTTACAATCGCTGATTTGATTTCATTTAGAAGACACAAGGAAGTTTTGATTAGAAGAGCGGCTGAAGCTGAACTTCCAACTAAGTATGGTGAATTTAGAATGGTTGGCTACGAAAACATTCTTAATGGAGAACATCATGTTGCTTTAGTAAAAGGAGATGTATCCGATGGACAACCTGTTTTAGTCAGGGTACATTCTGAATGTCTCACTGGAGATGCTTTTGGTTCTCTTAGATGTGATTGTGGAGAGCAATATGCATATGCCATGAGAAAAATTGAAGAAGAAGGAAGAGGCGTTCTTTTATACATGAGACAAGAAGGAAGAGGAATTGGTTTAATTAACAAAATCAGAGCTTACTCCTTACAAGACCAAGGTATGGATACAGTGGAAGCAAATCTTGCATTGGGGTTTAATGAGGACTTACGGGAATATGGCATAGGCGCACAGATCCTTTCAGATCTTGGTATTAAAAAGGTAAAGCTAATGACCAATAATCCTAAGAAAATCAGGGGATTGTCTGGATATGATATCGAGATTGTTGAGAGAGTGGAAATACAGATGAATCATAATGAAAAGAACAGATATTATCTAAAGACTAAAAAAGATAAATTAGGTCATATTTTAAAATTTAAGGAGGATAAATAATGAAAGTTTATGAGGGAAATTTAATTGGTGAAGGTCTCAAGATTGGTATAGTAGTTGGTCGATTTAACGAATTTATAGGTTCCAAATTACTTTCTGGGGCTTTGGATGGATTGAAAAGACATGGTGTTTCTGAAGATGATATTGAACTTTCATGGGTTCCAGGAGCTTTTGAAATTCCATTGGCAGCAAAGAAAATGGCAATGTCAAATAAGTATGATTCTGTAATATGTCTTGGTGCTGTAATAAGAGGCTCAACACCACACTTTGAGTATGTATCAAGCGAAGTTACAAAAGGGGTAGCTCACATTGGATTAGATGCAAACATCCCAGTTATATTCGGTGTTCTTACTACTGATACCATTGAGCAGGCAATCGAAAGGGCTGGAACAAAGGCTGGAAATAAAGGTTTTGATGCAGCTGTTACTGCAATTGAAATGGCTAATTTGCTAAAACAAATATAAGGGTTTGATTTAATTGAAATTAGAAAATATTAGAACCATATTCTTTGATTACGATGGAACCTTGCATGATAGTACCTATTTATATGTACCTGCATTTAAAAAAGCTTACGACTTTTTAGTGAAGGAAGGGTATGCTAAAAAAAAGAACTGGAAAATAGAAGAAATTACACAATGGATTGGGTATAATCCTGCTATTATGTGGAAAGAGTTTATGCCAAATCTAAGTGAGGATCTAAGAAATTACTGCAGTAACATTATAACAGAAGAGATGAGTAGTCTAATTGAGTTGGGACATCCAAAGTTGTATGAAGGGTCCACAGAAGTCTTAGGTTATTTAAAGTCAAAAGGTTATACATTGGTCCTATTGAGTAATTGTAAAAAAACATATTTAGATGGTCATTGTAAATTTTTTAGTCTAGAAAATTATTTTGATAGACTGATTTGCTCCCAGGAATTTAACTACCTTCCCAAATATGAGATTCTGTCTTCAATTAAATCGGATTATAGTGGAGAAATGGTTTTGGTAGGAGACAGGAAACAAGATATTGAAAGTGGATTAAAAAACAATATGTTTACCATAGGATGTTCATATGGTTTTGGATTAGAAGAGGACTTGATTGAAGCTAATATAAGGATTAATGACATTAGAGAACTAATGAACCTATTTTAAGCAACAAGGCTTGTTTTAAATCTTTAAATAGGACAATATTTTATGGAATAATTAGTTAATAAATAAGAATTTGGAAAACAAGATACTTTATCTACATTAGATAGTTGAGTATCTTGTCTTTTCCAAGCATAACTATAGAATATTAATTCTAACCCATCTTATCCCTATTGCAATTTTAGAATAAGCATATTATAATAAGTATTAGCTTCTGAAAAAACTTAAAGATTATATGAAAAAGAGCTTGCTTTTTAAATATTCTTAACGTATAATAAAGAAGTTGACGAAAAAAATGTCGGGGTGTAGCGCAGCTTGGTAGCGCACGTGGTTTGGGACCATGGGGCCGGGGGTTCAAATCCTCTCACCCCGACCAATTAAAAGAACTTGAGAAATCAGGTTCTTTTTTCTTTTTTGAAAATATAGTCCCTTACATGAATTTTAAAATAATCTATTTAGCTTATGTAAATTAATTACCATATATGATACTCTATTATTATACTAATCCTTTATAGTATTATTGTTATTTTAGGAGGACTAATTAAATGAGCAATAGAACGAAAAAATATTATGAAGTAGTATTCTTTTTACTAGCTCTTATAACTGTTACCCTAGCTATTCTTGATATTACAGACAGAATACCGGTTAATTTCTATAGTGAGTATCTAATAATAGATAATCTAATCTTACTAATCTTTGCTGGTGACTACTTTTATAGATTTTTTAGTGCTTCTGGAAAAAAATCTGTATTTATTAAGAACAATATATTTGATTTATTAGCAATATTACCTTTTAGCTCTCTTTTAAGAGGATTTAGATTGTTCCGATTACTAAGAATCCTTAAGGTTTTTAGAGCAACTGTCTTCATTGGAAGGCTTACCAGTCGATTCAATAGATTTCTAAGAACAAATGGATTTATTTACGTTCTTTATATTACTTTGACTACAATAGTAATAGGTTCAATTCTAATTTACATATTCGAGAAAAATCTAACTATTAACTCTTATGCAGATGCTATATGGTGGTCATTTGTAACAACAACAACCGTTGGATACGGTGATATATCACCTTCAAGCAATGCAGGTAGAATTGTTGCAGCACTTTTAATGATGATAGGAATTGGTTTTGTTGGCATGTTAACGGGTACTATTGCCACTTATTTTTTAAGTAGTAACAAGAATAAAACTATTTCAGAAAATCAAATTCTTGATTTATCAGATATATCAAAAGATAAGTTCGAAGCAATAGTAAATTACGTTGATTTTATTAAAAGTAAATAAAGGAGGGTATCATGGCAAAGTTAATTAAAGGATTTAGTTGGAAAAGAGCAGTAGGTATTTCAAGTACTAAACAAAAAATTGCAAAATCAACTGGTATACCAACTACTAAGCAAGGTATTAAAAGAAAAAGGAATGCTATAATTGCTAGATTGTTTGGTTTAAAGTAAAATCATTAGTTGAAAAGAGTGCACCTACTCAGATGCACTTTTTTCAATGTTATATTATTTAAAGCAATAACCACAAGGTTTATATCCATTTAGTATGGCATGATCAAGACTCTCAAAATATATAAGATTATCATCATTTATTTGCCCTGTATGAGTATACTCAAGTTTGTGATACTTATCACTTTTTATACTACCTTTCAGTACTGCTGTTTCCCTATTTCCTATAGGTCCTATGAGATTTTTACTCTTATCTATTACAAACTCTCCAACATATTCAAAGTCATCATAGGTGAAATCTCCACTACCCCAGTACCCCTCTTTATTCTCAAATGCTATCTTCTGTGTTTCCATAAAATCAACCAGATATTTTGAATTGGGAGGAAAGGTCATTACCTTAGCATAACCAAGTTCCAGAAGATTTTTATTTACCATTTCACTTCCTATCCACGCATATGCTAGAAGTCTACCGTATTGATCCCTATCCTGCTTATCAAACTCCAATCCAACTAAACCGTACTTCGACATGGTTTCCATGAATCTAACTACTTCTTCAGTATCCAAAACATTTTTAGAAGGATCTGGATGAACACTTTCAGGCACGTCAATTCCTATTAATCTTACAGTCTCCATAGTGCCATTAAAATCTACAACAAAGGTATCTCCATCGATGATTCTTGTGACTTTGAAGTGCTCGTGGGAATCAATAAGTACATTTTTATAATATTGATTCCAATTAACTGTTGCACCCAGTGACTCAGATATAAATCTGACTGGTACCATGGTCCTGCCCTTCACAATTATTGCAGGAACATCAAGCTTTACTGGTTTTCCATTAACTCTGGCAATCTCATTATCAATCTGCAACTCAATAATAGTACCCTCCAACTCACCTTTGGCTGTCTTTGTATCCTGATTCCAAGTAACTTCAGCACCAAAGGATTCAAAAATAGCTCTTAGAGGTACCAATGTTCTCCCAGATACAAGTACTGGATCAACATCTAAAATAAGTTTCTCATTCCTAACGTAAACACTAATGGGATTGTTACCAAATGAAACTGAACTAAAAAGCAATGAGAACACAAGAAGTAGAATCATTATTCTTTTAATTTTTATCACTTAAATACCCCCTTTAATCCATAATACCATTTAACTTACATTTTGTTAATGGTTTGTCAAACTATTTCAACTGTAATACATATGTAATACAATTGTAACCAACTGCCAGTACCCTCAATATATAATGGATATAATGACATTACTAAAAGGAGGTAGACATGAACATTAAAAAAACACTAGCACTTTCACTGCTATTAGCAGCTACTATAGTATCTAAGCCATCTTTTGCATCAGAGGTAATTAATGTAACTCTTCCAAATACCATTTATGAAAGATTGGAATCTACAAATATTGCTGCAGGGGTCAGACACGAAAAGATTCAGCGTTTCACAACTAGTGGTTGGTGGCAAATCAATGTATTAAGAATTGACTTGACCAATCCCTATACCGCATTGGGAGCTCTTTATCACAAAGAGGGCTTGGCAGCCAGGGATACTGTTTCAAGAATGGTTGAGACCCACAATGCTGTAGCTGGCATAAACGGGGACTACTTTAACTACCAGCCTATTCCCTCATCGATGGGGACATTGATCAATGATGGA
Source organism: Bacillota bacterium (assembly GCA_030602225.1). GTDB lineage: Bacteria > Bacillota > Clostridia > Tissierellales > Tissierellaceae > Gudongella. Next base: position 6,458 of record JAUWAD010000084.1, read on the forward strand.
AGATTACTCTCAAATCCAATCCAACAACCATGGAGCCTTCCAACTTTTGTATTAGGCTATGATAATAGTATATTGATTGATTATTTAGGAAGGACTCAAGTTTTAAGGAACATAACAAACAATACCACAGTAAACATAAACACAGTTAATAAAGTAACCACAAATTTTGATACTGTAACATTATTAAATAGAGATTGGGGTAGCCAATCAATTGGCAACACTTTTCATAATGACTTAACTGAAGTATTGATAGTGGATGGAGAAGTCTTGGAAAAAAGAAAAGGAGCAATACCATTTCCCATACCAAAGGATAAGAACGCATATGTTCTAGCTGTTAGAAATGGGTTGTTGGATAATCTAAATCCTGGCGATAAGGTTGAATTAACACTTCAGACGGTTCCTAATCTGGAAAAGATTAAATTTGCCATCGGCTCAGGAAGTATTATTTTAAAGGATGGAAAAGTAACAAACTCAAATATTAACTCAGCGGGAAATAATCCAAGGACTGGGATAGGTGTAAATAGAAATAATACTGAAGTCTTATTAGTTACTATAGATGGAAGGGATTCATCTTTTAAAGGTGTCACTCAAGAAGTATTTGGGGCAATCTTAAGAGATTTAGGAGCATACAATGGAGTGAATTTAGATGGTGGTGGTTCAACTACTATGGCCATAAGGCCTTTAGGTTCAAGCAATGCTTTTGTTGCTAATAAGCCAAGCGAAGGCAGCCAACGGATGGTTGTAAACGGTGTAGGTGTCTTCTCCAATGCTCCAGTTGGTGAACTATCATATATAAGATTGATGCCAACACAGAACAAATTGTTCCCAGGAGGCAGAACATCTTTAACCCTTAGGGGATATGATGAAAATCACAATCCAATCCCACTTAGTAATTCTGAAATAGTATACGAAACCACTGGTTACAATGGGTATGTTCAATCTTCTATTTTTTATGCAACATCACCTGGTGAAGTTACTATTACTGCAAAGTATGGAAAGCTGTCATCAGCAGTATCAATTTCTGTCTTAAATACAATAGAAGAGATAAATGCCAACATAGAAAGGTTTAATGTTCCAGTAAATGGTAATCGAAGTCTTGGAACATTCATTGGTAAGGATTATTTAGGGAGAGAAGCAAACCTTAACCTTCCTGAACTAAGTTTCCAAGTACTTGGAAATATTGGTGAGGTTAGAGATGGTACATTTTACTCCAATGGAAATATTGGAGCAGGTGTCATACTAGTAAGAGCTGGTAATGGAATGAAGCCAATACTAGTATCCATAGGAGCCACATCCCAAATGGTGGAATCCTTTGAAGGATTTAATAAGTTCCAATCCACAGTCTACCCTTCAGAAGTGGTAGCGAGTACAAATTTATCAGATAAAAGTTATCATGGTATAAATAGTCTGGAGCTTATGTATGATTTTACAAATGGTACAGGAACTAGAGCAGCTTATTTGAATTTTACCAATACTCTCAATGGATATTTACTAACAAATGACCCCTCTCGATTTGGAATCTGGGTTAAAGGAGATAATTCTAATACATGGTTAAGAGCAACCCTGGTTGATTCTTCTGGAAGTAGCTTTGTTGTGGATTTAAGTAAAAACATAAACTTCAGTGATTGGCAATTCCTTGAAGCAAGTATTCCAAATAATGCAGTTTATCCTATAAGTCTTCAAAGAGTATATGTGGCTGAAACAGATATTGCTAAGACTCCAAAAGGGACTATATTATTTGATGGACTAACCTTGTATACACCAACTCCATATAATGAGGATATGGCACCAGAAGGTACGAAGGTTTTTGATCTCCTTGATTATAGTGCACCTATTGATCAGAGTAGTATAAGGGTCACAGTTTACAATGAACCAAGGATCTCTGGAAATACCTTGTTTACAAAAGTTATCTCAACTTCAAGATTAACATCTCTTCATAGTGCATTATCAAATGGTAAAATTGGAGTTCAAATGGGTGGAATCAGTCAGGGATTCAAGGATAGAATAAGTCACAATGCAATCATCAACACCAACAGGTCTTATGGTACTGATAAGAATGGTGATACTTTGTTTATAACCCTTCAATCTACCACAGAAGGCATTAGAGCTTTTGATAGCAATCAGTGGATTAAGCTTCTAGATAATATGAATAAAATCAATGAGAAGAACATTATCTTAACAATTAATAGACCCTTAATGGGTAGTGGTGGATTTACAGATAGATTGGAAGCTCAACTTCTCCATGAAAATTTTGTTAAGTTGGCTAAGTTAGATAAGAATGTATTCGTTATTCAAAATGCTTACTCTACAAAGGTCGAGCTTAGAGATGGGGTTAGATATATGTATCTTGATAATTCTCCCATTGATAATTTTGAAAAGCTCTCAAATTATGGATATATAGAATTTGTAATTGGACCTAATGGCATCAGTTACCAACTTATTAAACCATAC
>JAUWAD010000102.1 GCA_030602225.1 Bacillota bacterium
TAGATTCTTCATAAATACTAAAGTTTCGGCTACATAGTGGGATAAAAAAATACACATGACTCCATAGGTATGGTATATTATTTACTATATAAAACTATTTGATATGTATATTACTACTTGTATAAATACTTAATAAGGAGATTTATTATGATACAACAGATAATTGTTTTTGGAGTAATTCTATCTTCACTGGTATTATTTATCCAGGGAAAAATCAGATATGACTTCGTTGGTTTAGGCGCACTATTGATATTGACCCTAACTGGTATTGTATCAGCTGATAAAGCCTTCCAGGGATTTGGCCATCCTGCAGTAATAACTGTGGCTGCAATCCTGGTTGTTACCAAAGCCCTTCTGAAGTCAGGTGTTCTAGATCAAGTGGTAAGTATTCTAAATAAAAGTGGTAGAGGTATTTCTGTTAAAATTGCTGCCCTTATGATTATGACTGCTGTATTATCAAGCTTCATGAATAATGTGGGAGCATTGGCTCTTGTTATGCCTATAGCCATAGAAGTTGGTAAACACCATAAGATATCTCCTTCTTATCTGTTGATGCCCGTGGCATTTGCATCATTGTTGGGAGGTTTAATCACTGAAATAGGTACACCACCAAATCTAATCATCTCCATGTACAGAAGCAATACAGGGTTGGAACCTTTTGAATTTTTTGATTTTGCTCCTGTAGGGATTGGTTTGACAATAGCTGGAATAGTATTTGTATCAATCGTTGGTTGGAGACTTATTCCAAAGCGAAAAAGTGATGATAGTCAGACTGATTTCTTTGAAATCTCGGATTACATGTCCGAAGTCTATATTCCTGAAGGAAACAAGTATGTAAACAGAACAATAATGGATTTACTTATAGATATAAGTCTGGATATAAATATACTTAGCATCATAAGGAAAGGTAGAATAATAGTTTCTCCATCAGCAAAGGAGGAGATAGATTCAGAGGACTTATTTGTAGTTAGAGCAGATCACTCCATCCTTGCTGAATTCATGGAAAAGACAGGCTTCACATTGAAAGGTCAGAAGGTGATATTGGATAAATCCGGCAAAGTCCTGAATAATAAGGACTTCACTATGGTTGAAATAGTCCTAAGAGATGATTCTCCTGCAATTGGCAAGAATGTTGTTGAACTGGATTTGAGAAAAAAGTATGGAGTTAATCTAGTTGCAATCTCAAGAAAAGGTGTATCCACATATCAAAGGCTTAAGTACTTTATATTCAAACCTGGCGATGTTTTGTTGATTCAGTGCCCAACCGAAGATCTTCAGGATTTTCTACTTCAACTGAAGGGTCTTCCCTTAGCTGAAAGGGAAATTACACTGGGTTGGACAAATAATTCATACAAGAAGATTATAACTCTTTCTATGTTTGTTATATCCATATTAATGACCACCCTTGGCTTTGTTAGTGTACAGATATCCTTTAGTGTATGTGCGTTATTGATGGTATTAATCAATATAATAAGCCCAAAGGAATTCTATGATGCCATAGAATGGCCGATAATTATCATGCTAGGTTCCTTATTGCCTGTGGGAGAGGCTTTACAGGTTACTGGTGGTGCTGATACCATAGCCGGAGTAATGATCAGAGCAATGAGTATATTATCTCCTGCCTTAATGGTTACACTTTTAATGGTGACAACAATAATATTGACAAACTTGATTAATAATGCTGCAGCTGCTGTTCTAATGGCTCCTATAGCAGTGAGCCTTTCACTGATGATGGGTGTTTCTTCTGATCCAATGCTAATGGCAGTGGCAGTATCTGCATCCTCTGCCTTTATGACACCTATAGGTCATCAGTCATGTACCCTTATAATGGGTCCGGGAGGATATAAGTTTGGAGATTATTGGCAAATGGGACTTCCTGTCACATTGATAGTTCTACTGGTAGGCACCCCACTGATATTGATTTTCTGGCCATTATAGATCTAGATGGAATTAAAATTAATCCCTTGCAAAACTTATATTAAAAAGTTTTGCAAGGGGTTTTTAGATTTTTTAATTATTTTATTACTATAAATTAACATTTTTTATACTCTTAAAGCCTTCATTTATTGATATTACAGAAATGCTACCATTTCTTAATCTAAATTTGAAGAAATGTTCAATATTGCCTAGAACCCAACATAATGCAAGCCTTATAACCCCATCATGAGTTATTAATACAACATTATCTTCATTCTTGGATATTCTATCAAGAAACTCGCTTATTCTTTCATATCCATCATTTATTGATTCTCCTTGGGGAATGGGATAATAAAAAATATCATCATTCCACTCTTTAGTCTCTTCTGGGTAAATATCACTAATCTCATGAAAAGTCTTACCTTTGAATATTCCAAAATCAAGCTCTCTAATGCTTGATTCCTCCACTCCGTCAAGACTCAAGATTTCTGCAGTTTCCTTAGTTCTATAAATTGGGCTAATGAATACTTCATTATAATTAAAACCCTGAAGTTTATCCCTTGTTTCAACAATCTGATCCCTTCCGGTTTTGGTAAGCCTTGTTTCATCTGTGCTGTATGCCTTCCTGATATTATCTTCAGACTCCCCATGCCTTATTAAAATTATATCCATATGACCACACTCCAAAATCCAAGTAGGGATAATACCTCCCCTATTTCAACAATACTACCATATACATCCCCTGTTAAACCGCCAATTTTCTTATAGGATATTTTACATATAATTTCTGCAGTTGCTATGGTGAGTACTAGGGGAAACAAATACCATGTATTTGTAATAGCTAAAACAACCACATAAATAAGAAGAGTTAAAATAGAAAACACCTTTGGATTACTACCATTGAATAAGTATCCCAACCCTTCAGCCTTTGCAACTTTCTTATATGAAATTATGTAACTTAATACCACCCTACTATTTATTAGTGATAATAGAATTGGAAAAAATCCATCATTAAAACTTATTATTAGAACATACTTAAAAAGTATAAGTAGGATTATGCTTAAAACTCCAAATGCTCCCACTCTACTGTCTTTCATTATCTCAAAGGTTCTTTCTCTATCCTTGTTTGCCATGAATCCATCAAAAGTATCAGAAAGACCATCAATGTGAAGACCTCCTGTAATTATAATCATGCTTAAAAGACTAAATAACCCTGCAATTAAGTTACTATATGGTGATAGGATATAATATATAATGGCTGCGATAAGTCCTATTAAAGCACCTACAAATGGCAGGAAAAAAATAGCATTCCTTATATTTTTCCTATCCAATTCTATAGCTTTATTTATAGGAATTCTTGTAAAGAATTGAAATGATAACAACAATCCAGATATCATTTTATCTTCACCGGTATTCCACAGCATACCAAATAAACCTGATCAGCCAACTTTGCTATTCTTTGGTTTACCCTTCCCTGAATATCTCTAAAGACTCTTGATATATGATCTTCTGGAATAAGTGAGTTTCCCACCTCATTTGTAACCAGAACAATATAAAGTCCATCTTCTTTTGACTTATTAAACAAAGGATCAAGTTCATCCATAATTTTATCCTCAATTTTCCTTTGCATATTGGTATCAATGTAATCTGTATCTTTGGAGATATCAAACATAATATTAGATACCATTATTGTTATGCAATCCAGTAAATAGTATTTCTCTTCTCCCATGGATTCAACTAGATTCCTATACCCTTCAAAGGTTCTCCAATATGATGGCCTACTCATTCTATGGTGTTCAACTCTTTCTTCCATTTCCCTATCGGTAATAATTGATGTTGCTATATATACAACATCCCTTTTATCTTTAAGAAGTCCTTCTGCGAAAGTACTCTTCCCTGATCTGGCTCCTCCTGTGACTAAAGTTATCATTTCATCACCTCATTATTTTTCTCTAATATCAATCAATTCTTCACTGCTTAATGATGCAGCCTGAAAAGTTCCCATATTCTCCAATGTATACATGGAAGCTTTAAGTATATTGAATGCCAATGGACAACCTGAGCCTTCTCCCAGTCTCATACCTAGATTTAACATAGGGGTTAACCCCAGTTCATCCATTAGCAGCTTAGATCCTGGTTCCTTGGAAAGATGGGAAGGTAATATGTAATCTATAACATGATGGTTAAGTTTTACAGCACAAAGAGCAGCAACTGATGAAATAAATCCATCCATTACTATTGGTTTTCCATTCTTTGCCGCGGATAGAAACATGCCACACATACCACCAATATCATATCCTCCCACCTTGGATATAACATCAATTGGGTCATCCTTTAAAGGATTGTTCACTGAGATACCTCTTCTTATGGTTTCCTTCTTTCTAGAGTGCTGTTCATTAGTTAATCCTGCCCCCATACCACAAGTTACATCAACATCCAAACCAGTTAAAACGGACATAACTGCAGCTGAAGTTGTTGTATTTCCAATTCCTACTTCTCCTGTGCCAATAATGTCATAACCTAGTTCATATAGCATATCACCCATCTTAATTCCTGCTTCTATGGATGAAACTGCCTGATCATAACTCATTGCTGGACCAATGGTGAAATTAGCAGTGCCATGACTAATCTTCCAATTAACTATGGAGTTATCTTTTACATCTCCAATTATACCAAGATCCACTGTTATAATGTCTGTGTCACTAAATTTTCCCAATGTGGCAACCCCTGTCAATCCTTTACTCATACTCTCAGCAAGGACTTTAGTGAAAAATTGAGGTGCTGCACTAACTCCCTCATCACATACACCATTGTCACTGCACATTACAACAATTGCAGTCCTATTAATTGGATTAATGGTTTTACCTGTCATCCCGGATATTTTAATAGTCGCTTCTTCCAAGGCTCCTAGACTTCCAATGGGTTTAACCAACCCATCCCATTTATCTCTGGTAACTTTCATTGCATCTTCGTCAGCTTTCTTTATTACGCTCAATGTCTCTTTTAACAAGTCCATTTTACCCCCACCTTTATCTAAAAATGTCATATCTATTTACACAGTTAAAAAGATCATCTACCTTATACTCCAAGGATAATATTGGATTTATATCATACTTATCAAGTAGTAGCTTTAGGTCATCCAACTCATGGTCCTCTGGACTCATATGGTTGTCAAAGTCCCCATTGTTTGAGTGAATATGTATATATGAAATATAATCCTTAAGAACTCTAATCCAATCTTCAATATCTACTCTCCCCAGTTTCGCATGACCAATATCTAAATTTATCTTGATTCTATGGTGATCTATCTCCATCAAAAGCTCATGGAGCATTTGAGGAGTTTCCTCAAAGATATTCTCCAGAAGAATAATTCCTTTGTAATCCTTAACTTCTTCAAGTAATCCATGCCAGAACTCACTTGCTTGCTTATTATTAAGCTTTTTTAGGCTTGGTTGATTTAAATATGGATTTATCTGGCTATGAAATATAACGTGATTTACATTGAGAATGTTTGCAATTTCCAAGGTTCTCTTATACTTGATCCTACTGATCTCCCTGATCATTTCATCGGGACTTGAGGGCTTAAGATCTAGAAAAGGACCATGGATAGTTACAAGATTTCTAATCCCATTAAGGCTCTCTAAATAGTATTTAATAATATGACTAATCTCATCTATGGTTAGGTTGGGCTCAACAAAGTCCTGAATCTCAACTCCAATGTCCAGTCCGTTAAACAAATCAACATCCAACTCTCGCCATGTGGATATGGCTTTAACTATGTTCTTCTTCATCATTCACCTCGTAATTAAAAGATTTATAGGTATATACATCATATCACAGAATTATTGAGCAGGTTCAGCAGTTTATCTTAGGGAGCAAAATTTTATATGTATTGTTGACTTTTTAGGACATATGTTATATTATATATTTAACATTATTAAACATTATATACTATTGGTAAATAGATAAGGAGGAGAAGAAAATGAAAAAAGAAGTATCAATGATGGTTGGTCCAACAGCTGTTCCTGAGATGATTCTAGATTCGATGAATAGGAAATCGATTTCACACAGGTCCCCTGAATATATGGAAATGCACAAGCGAGTAAGGGATGGTTTAAAGAAAATCTTCAATACTGAAAATGAAGTATATATACTTACATCTTCTGGAACTGGTGCAATGGAGGCTGTTATCCAAAACTGCTTCTCATTTGGTGATGAAGTTATAATACCTGTATTG
>JAUWAD010000132.1 GCA_030602225.1 Bacillota bacterium
AGCCTTTTGCCACTATATGTTAGGGTACTGGAACTACCCGATTTTAAGCCTGTGGAGTCATAAATAAGACCTTGCTATCTTAGGAGGCACAAGACTATGAATCAGGAATCTCCCACTTCTATAAGTGGCGAGAGTGTTCAATACAATTTGGTGTCAGATATTTCTTGTCAATTCAAATTCCACTTTAAACTTATTTGCCTCTATAGTCCAAAGAAATAAAAATGGATAAAGAAATCTTCTCTATCCTAATAAATAATTGCATCAAATTATATGGTACACCCGGAGGGGCTCGAACCCCCAACCAACTGATTCGAAGTCAGCTACTCTATCCAATTGAGCTACGGGTGCATTATTATACCACTTAAGTATAATTGCATTTCTTTCCGTTGTCAATTTCATTAGTACCATACGATCAATACAATTATAAGAGCTCTCTATAAATACACAAGGAAAAGATTTATAGGGAGCTCTAGGCAATACTATAAGGCAGTATTCTACTATTACTAAACTAGATTATTAGTTGTTACCACCAGCAGGGGTTTCAGGTTTATTTGGTGTTTCTGGATTTGCTGGTGTTTCAGGCTTCTCTGGTTTTTCTGGTTTTCCAACTTCTTCTGGCTTTTTACCTTCTTCTATCTCTTCATCCTCTATTTCCTCATCTTCAATAGCCTCTATATCATCCACTTCTTTTATATTATCTACTTTGTCTTTCGCCTTGATTAATCCAGGGGGAGTAATTGGTGCTTTATTACCTGCTTGTGGATTACCCATATTAGGAGTACCTTTCCCATTATCAAACTCTTCATCCTCCGGATCGTCATCTTCAAGATTGGAATTTTCTCTACCCTCTAACTTCTTTCTTTCGGTGAAAATACTCATAAGCTCTTTGACTGATTTGCTACTGTTTTCAATAGTAACTTCTTCTCCTAATAAATTCTTAATTATGTTGTATTTACCTGGAGTTATATATATTCCATCATCCTCCAGTGCTCTTGCGCTTTGAACCATTTCATATCCAACTGCATCAACTATTACTTCAGCTTGAGAATTATCTTCCTTCATTTCCATTTCTGCTTTTTCTCTTAATTTATTTGTTAGTTTTTCTGCTTTGTCTTGGTTTTTAGCAGAGGATGTAATTATAAGTTTACCTTCTTCATTTGCAAGATAACCTAACTCGATTAATTTCTCGACTGCAACCTGTACTGCTTCTTCAATATTCATGTTCTTTAAGTCTAGACCCTCTAATACTTCCTTTGCTTCTTTATTTAACGCTTCGACACCAATAACTCTTTCCAGGATGTTCACTTCCATTATTATACCAGGGTTAACATCCATACTAACATAGTAACTTGGATTTCCATAGGCAAACATTCCTGAAGTAAGCATAACAGCTATCATTGCTGCAGTGGCAATCAATGTCTTCAATCTTTTACTAATCATACTTACATCTCCTTTTATTTCGATAATCTGACCTACTCTATAACCTTTATCCTTAACTTTGATAAATGTGCCATCATCTTTAAGTAATGCAACGTATCCGTCCTTTGATTCAACTATTACACCTTTCATAATCCTTAATCCTCCCAAATATATCTTAAGTACTCTTTAAGATATGGATAATCCCCAACTATTATTTCTACCGCTGCTATTATATATTTACGATGTCTCTCTATGGTTTTTCGGGGTAAGTCTAATTTTTTTTCTAAAAGTTTTATTTGTAGTGTCTTTGTGTCTTTTAATTGATTCAAGACTAAAGGGTTTTCAATTATATATCTTACTATTTCCCTACATGCCTCCTTAGTCTTAATAGCTTTTGGCGATTGCCCAGATACATCCATAAATGAAAAATTATAATTATTTAATCTATCACTTATCCCTTCAATTTCAAACTTTAAATCACTTAGGTGATCACTTTCATCTTCCATATCCTCTATATAATCAACATTCACTTCCGCCAAATACTTACCCTGACTTCTGAAATAGTCAATTAGTCTACGTTTTATAATCAGTTCAGAAAATGATATAAATGCTCCCTTATCCATGTCATAGCTTATTATCGCATCATAAAATGCAGATAGGGCAATAGACCACTCATCATCTTCCTTTGATATGAATCGTTTTGATGTTTTCGAAGCACACTTAAGAATAAAGGGTTCGTAACCTCTTACAAACTCTTCTAATTTATCAGTATCATTGGCTGCTTGTACAGCCATTTCATCAATTTCTCTCATCTAATAGACCTCCAAATGATCTGTGGATATATTATACTACAGGATAGTCCTAGATAATACTCAATCACTATATAATCTTCGAACAAGGCAAATATTTTTCGGGGTAGTAAAAAAATATTTATTTAAATCATGTTTGAATTTTCAGACAATATATGGTTAAATATTCAAATATAGGGATTATTATTATGTGAATTGGGTAAATTAGTTTACATAAATATGATAATCTGCTATGCTTAATTAGTGGTTAATTCTCAAAATGAAATACTATACTGGAGGTTTTTTATGAGTATATTAATGAATTATACAGATAAGAGATTCATTGAAATTGCACAGATGATTTTTGAAGAGCAATTCAGAAGAGATCCAAAACTTGAAATTGAGATGGATGAAAGAAGAAAAAAATTAATGTATGATGATGTTATCTATAATATAAGTTTTTTACTTACCGCAGTTCACTTCAATGATCATAAGATATTTGAAGGATATGCAAGATGGATTTATGATCTTCTGTGTAATTTGATGAAAGATATTGATAGAGATAGAATCATGGAGCATATGGTTGATCATTACAATATTATGGGAGAAATTCTAAGCACCAATGGAATTGATCTACTGACACAGGATGAGATAAGGATAGCTGTGGAACTACTAAACCATGCAGTTGAAACTACAAAGAAGTCTGTTACAGATATCACTTTATCCAGCTCATTCATAGAGGGTAAACACTACCAAATTAGAAAAGCCTACTTGGATACTATTCTAACTAATAAGACCAGAGATGCTTATAAGATTATTGACGAGGCTAAGGATAATGGTTTATCCATAATTGAGATTTATGAAGAGGTTCTGGCAAAGGCAATGTATGAAATAGGTTTATTGTGACATAAGAATATCAT
>JAUWAD010000031.1 GCA_030602225.1 Bacillota bacterium
AAATCCTCCCCACAAGGTTGGAGAATACGTCTTAGATGGACAAAAGAGATATGAGTTGGTGAAAAAGGCAATTAATGACAATGAAAAGTTTGTAGTCAGCGATATTGAAGTAACTAGGACGGGTTATTCATACTCAATTGACACCATAAGACATATAATGAGCTTATACCCTGAGGATAAATTGTATTTTATCATAGGGAGTGATAAGCTGTTTGAACTTCCCACATGGAAGGAAGTAGATAAATTGATCCAACTTGTTGAGTTTGTGGTTTATGATAGAGGCTACTACTCTGAGGAAGAGATAAACAGTCAAATAAGCATGTTATTCCAGAATGGATACCTTATTAGTAGAGTAAAAGGACCTAAGATAGATATCTCATCTTCCATGATAAGAGAAAGAATTAAAAGTGAAAGATCCATTAAGTATTTATGTCCAAAGGAAGTGGAGGAGACAATAGAGTCTGAACTTTTATATAAAGAGGATAAAAATGGAATATATTAAAGCTCAAGTAAGAAAAGTATTAAGCGAAAAAAGATACAACCATACCCTTGGGGTATTGGAGACATCTATATTGTTAGCCAAAACACATGGTGTATCTGAAGAGAGAGCATCTTTAGCTGCAATATTACACGATTATGCAAAACCTTTAAGTTATGAGGATGCATTGAAGATAGTAGATGATTTTGGTATAATTTTGGATGAAGAGACTTTGAAATCATCTGAAATAATCCATGGACCAATTGCAGCATATTTTGCCAAAGAGAAGTTCAATATAGAGGATGAGGATGTATTAAATGCAATATACTACCATACAACTGGTAGAGAAAACATGTCAACCCTTGAGAAAATAATATATTTATCTGACTATATTGAACCAAATAGAAATTTTCCAGGAATTGGCATTATAAGAGAATTAGCACTACAAGATTTAGATAAAGCAGTATTTCTAGGGATGAATAATACCATCAAGTACTTGATAGATAGAAATATCCCTATTCATACGAATACAATAAAGGGAAGGAATTACCTTCTTAATTTACACAAATGGAGATAGTAATGGAAAATAGTAATAGAAAAACGTTTATGAAGTATTTTATAGGGTTTGTTTTGATCTTTGCAATGCTCTTTATATTTTTAGGGGGTACTTTTAGCCAGGATGAAAGCTTGACCTTTTTAATGATGGGTATAGATTCAAAGAGTTTTAAGGATAGTAGCGGAGTAAGATCTGATACAATTATGCTTTTTGATTTAAACAAAAGAACTGGAGATATACGTATAATATCCATACCAAGGGATACTAAAGCAAAGATTGAAGGCAGAAAGAATGAGGAAAAGATAAATCACTCATTTGCCTATGGAGGTCCAGAATTAACCCTGGATTCAGTATCTAGGCTCATTGGTAAGGAAATAGAGTACTATGTCGTTGTTGATTATCAAGTAGTTAAGGAGTATGTTGACTTAATAGGTGGAGTTGATTTTAATGTACCTATGGATATGAAATATTCAGACCCTGTGGCTGACCCACCTCTTCTAATAGACCTAAAACAAGGTCAGCAAGTATTAGATGGAGATAAGACACTTCAGTATTTGAGATTTAGAAAAGGATATAAGGATGCGGATCTTGGCAGGATAAATGCTCAGCAGACATTTCTAAAAGAGATGATTTCACAGAGCATATCATTTAGAAATCTATTTAAAATACCTGGTATGTTATCCATATACTCAAAAAATGTAACTACCAATATTCCTTTATCTAAATTAAGTCAGTATGGATTAACTGCATTTAAAATTGATATGAGTAAGATAAGAAGTGAAACATTACCTGGTTCACCAAAAACCATAAGTGGTGTATCATATTATATACATTCTGAAGATGAGATGAATGAACTGATGAAAGATATTTTTGGAAGAGATTAATTAAAGGAGGATGGTATTGGAATGGTAGAATTAAAGAGAAAGTTAGAAGTAATTGAAAAAGCTATTGACGATAAGAAGGGCTTTGACATTGAGGTTCTAGAAGTTGGGAAACTAACCTCCATAGCTGATTATTTTGTTATTGCAAGTGGGAATTCTTCAAATCAGGTTGTCTCTATAGCTGATGAAGTTGAAGAGAAAATGGAGATAGAAGGATTTGAGGCAATTAACACAAAAGAAGGATACAAAAGTGCCAGATGGATTATTCTAGATTACGAAGATGTTATTGTCCATGTTTTCCATAGAGATGATAGAGAATACTATAATCTTGAAAGATTATGGTCTGAATTTGAAAAAAATAAGGAAAAAGGAGAGTAGATTATGGGTTTAAATTACATTAGCACAGAAAAAGCACCAGGAGCAGTGGGACCTTACTCACAGGGAATAGGATTTGGAGATTTAGTCTTTACATCAGGACAATTACCAATAGATCCTAGTTCAGGTGAACTGGTAACAGAGATTCAACAAGCAACAAGAGTCGCTCTAGACAATGTAAAGGCTGTATTAGAAGCCGGTGGAGCAGAATTGGATAGTGTTATTAAAGTTACAGTATTTGTTAAGAATATGGATGATTTTTCTAAGATTAATGAAATTTACTCAGAGTATTTTACTAACCACAAACCAGCTAGAAGCTTAGTTGAGGTTGCAAGACTACCAAAAGATGGGGTTATAGAAATTGAGGCTATTGCATATAAGAAGTAAATAATTAATACAAAATAACACCATGAAAATGGTGTTATTTTGTTGTATATGGAATTCTATAAACTTCTCTTCTTTTTCTTCTTCTTTTCTTCTTCTGGGACAAAGCATAAACTCTTAATAGGAAATATAGTGCAAACACAATTAAGTACCACTTACTCAATAATTGATTATGAAGGAGTGTGGATGTGTCAATTCCAACAGCAGAAGTGGAAATTATATTTCCTCCAGCTATGATCTTATCGTCTAGTTTAAATACAACTTCACCAATAACCTGACCTTTGTCAATGGGAGCTTCAACATTCTGATATATACGTGGAATCATAATTACCTTATTGAAGGATTCATCACTTAAGGGATAAGTAATTGTTCTATCCAAAACCCCTGCGACAAATGGCATCTCACCCTTTTGAATATCCACATTATTGACAAATTCATTAGAATATCCCAATATTCTTGGTTCGAAATTATCAAAACCATAATTTAATAGCTTATGGGTATCTGAGTAAACCATATTACCTTCAGCTTTTAGAACTACAGCAATTAGTTTCTGACTCTTTTCCTGAGCAAAGGATGCTAAGCAATTCATAGCTTGAGATGTATAACCAGTTTTGACTCCTGAAGCTTGAGTATACCTTATATCAGTAAGTCTGCCATTTAAATCAATTTTTTCATTGCTAAACAACAACTTATTTGTAACCTTAAAATACCTTGATTCTGTTTTCTTATTGGTTGGTGGTATTTCATAAGTTACTGTATTTACTATCTCTTGTATTATTTCACTATTCATTGCATATCGAGCTATTAGTGCCAGGTCAAAGGCAGTTGAAACATGTCTATCATCGTGGAGACCATTGGGATTTACAAAATTGGTATTAATTGCACCAAGCTCTTTTGCCTTTGCGTTCATCAAATTCACAAATCCTTCAACTGACCCTGAAACATGCTTTGCTATGGCAAGGGCGGCATCATTGGCAGATGGTAGCATTAGGGCATATAGGAGTTGTTCCAAAGTAAGGACTTCCCCTGGTTCTAAAGCGATATGACTACCTTTAGTCAGATTAATAACTTCTTGATCAACAGTTACTAAATCTGAAAGATTTGCATTTTCAACGGCTAAAATAGCTGTCATCATCTTTGTTGTACTTGCAGGATATAGTTTTGCATCCTGGTTTTTTCCATATAGTACCTGACCTGTATCAAAGTCAATTAGAACAGCACCTTCTCCGTTAAGGTTAATAGATTCTGCATATGTATTGGTAGTACTTAGAAACAAAGTAAAAATCAAAACAAATAACATAATTCTCTTCAATGTATACACCCGCCTTATTAGTCTTATCTTTTTAGCTATAACCATTATATCAGAATAATTGAGTATTTTTAAGATTAATACAATAAAAAGAAGGATTTTTATTCTTTCAGTTGTATAATAATATATAGAATACTTTAAGGGGGACATGATATATGGCATTCTTTACAAAGAAGGAACAAATAGCTATACTAAGTATAGTCTTTATTATTGTAACTGTATTTGGAGTAAAAGTATTTTTAAACCAGGATAGCAACAAGTCTAATGTTGCTGAAATTAAAGGTCTTATTATAAACGAGAATATTGAAGTTGCCATTGAAACTCCAAAAGAGCTTATAATTCATGTAAGTGGAGAAGTTAATACCCCTGGTATATATAGGATGTATGAAGGGGATAGGGTTATAGATGCCATAAAGAAGGCAGGGGGATTTACCACTAAGGCTTATCAGGATGGTCTAAACCTAGCTAAAAAGGTATACGATGAGGAAAAGATAGTAGTTCCAATTTTAGGAGAGAATAGTACTGCTTCCCTTGAGTTTTCAAACAACCAAATATCTGGTAAGATAAATATAAATACTTGTACAAAGGAACAATTAATTCTACTACCTGGAATAGGTGATGTTATAGCAGATAGAATTATTGCCTACAGGAAAGATACAAGATTTTCAAAGATTGAAGATATCCTCAATGTATCTGGAATTGGCGATGCTAAGTTTGAGGGTATAAAGGATTTGATATCAGTTAACTAGGAGGTTTATTATGGATAATAGATTGACGCAACTAACAAAAAGCTCTGGCTGAGCGGCTAAAATCGGCCCCGATATTTTGACACAGGTCTTGTGTCATTTACCTAAAAATAATGATGAAAATTTATTAGTTGGAATAGATACAGCTGATGATGCAGCAGTTTACAGAATAAATGATGAACTGGCACTTATTCAGACCCTTGATTTCTTCACTCCTGTGGTGGATGATCCATACACCTACGGACAAATTGCAGCTGCTAACTCTTTAAGCGACATATATGCCATGGGGGGAGAACCAAAACTTGCTATGAATATAGTTTGCTTTCCAGATTGCCTGGATCCAATGATATTATCACAGATACTAAAAGGTGGTTGGGATAAGGTAAAGGAATCAGGTGCCATACTTGTTGGTGGACATACTGTTTCTGATGATGAGCCTAAATACGGATTGTCAGTTTCAGGTTTCATACATCCAAGTAAGGTTTTGACCAATAACAACTGCAAAGAAGGAGATGTACTGATTCTTACAAAACCCTTGGGATTAGGTATAATAAACACCGCCATAAAAGGTGAGCTAGCTAGTGTTGATGCTTATGAAAAAGCAGTTAAAGTTATGACAACTTTAAATAAAATTGGGAAAGATGCAATTGATGCAGCAGATAAAGTCAATGCAGTAACAGATGTGACAGGATTTGGACTTTTGGGACATGCTTTGGAGATGGCTGAAGGAAGTAATGCTACTATTATAATTGAAAGCTCAAGTATACCTTATATTAAGGAATCTGAAGAATATGCCAAAATGGGATTAGTACCCGCTGGAGCATATAATAACAAGAAGCATATAGGTAATAAGGTAAAGATAAGTGATAATGTACCAGACTATTTAGTAGATATTCTATTTGATCCTCAAACATCGGGTGGATTATTAATTTCACTTCCCCAGGAGGAATCAGAAAAAGTGTTAAAGGCACTTGAGGGTTCTGCTTTAGAATATGGTATTGTAGGTTATGTTACCTCATTGGAAGATAAATATTTAATCGTAAAGTAAAGGGTGATGAAATGGATAATAATTTATATAAGCTTCTTCCTAAAGTAGATGATATTTTAGCAATGGAAGATATAAAGGAGCTACAGAATAATATTCCCTATAGCATAATTTTAGAATCCATAAGAGAAGAATTAGACAATTTAAGAAATAGGATAAAAGAATTAGATGAGCAGGGTCTATTAAAAGAACTTTCCATGTTAAAGGATAGAATATTAAGATTAGCTAATAAGAAAAATAGATACAAGTTAAGAACAGTTGTAAATGGAACAGGGATAGTAATTCATACCAATTTAGGAAGATCATTGATCAATGAGGAAGTTATTGAAAATATGAAGACCGTTTCTACCAAATACTCAAATTTGGAGTATGATCTGGAAAAAGGCATGAGAGGCTCAAGATATTCACACCTGGAGGAAGTGGTAGCAAATGTTGTTGGGGGAGAAGCTGCTTTAGTGGTTAATAATAATGCTGCAGCTGTACTGCTAACCTTAAGTACTGTTGCCAGGGGTAAAGAAGTAATAGTTTCCAGAGGTGAGCTAATTGAAATTGGTGGCGCTTTCAGAGTTCCTGAAGTTATGGAGCAAAGTGGTGCTATCTTAAGGGAAGTAGGGACTACAAACAAGACCCACTTAAGGGATTATGAGAATAGTATCAATGATATGACTGGAGCACTGTTAAAGGTTCATACATCAAATTATAGAATATTAGGATTTACATCAAATGTTGAGATAGACGAATTGGCAATTCTAAAAGAAAAGTACAATATACCCGTAATTGAAGATCTGGGAAGTGGTGTACTTATAGATCTTTCAAAATATGGCATATCTTACGAACCAACTGTATCCCAATCCTTAAAAAAAGGTGCCGATATAGTTACTTTCAGTGGAGATAAATTACTGGGGGGACCACAGGCAGGGATAATAGTGGGAAAGAGGGAATGGATAGAGAAGATGAAAAAGAATCCACTCACCAGAGCGTTTAGGGTGGATAAGTTCACAATAGCAGCCCTTGAGGCAACTCTTAGATATTATCTGGATGAGAATGATGCTATTAGTAAGATCCCTACACTAAGAATGCTAACAGTCAAATTGGAAGAACTTAAGCTAAGATCAGAGAAATTAGCCAGTGATATGGCTGCATTTGGGGAATATCTTGATATAAATGTTGAAGAAAGCTATTCTGAAGTTGGTGGAGGATCATTGCCCCTTGAGAAATTGAAAACATATTGTGTAACATTAAAACCAAAGGATGGTAATCTAGTTCTTCTTGAAAGACTTCTTAGGGAAAATGATACACCTATTATAGTTAGGGTGTTTAAAGAAAAGATCTACATCGATGTAAGAACATTGCTTAATGGTGATGATTTGACTATTATTGATGGTTTAAAAAATGCTTTGAGATATGAGGTGTAATTGATGAAGCACTTAATAGTTGGTACTGCAGGTCATATTGATCATGGAAAAACTACTCTGATTAGAGCACTTACAGGAAGAAATACAGATAGATTAAAGGAAGAACAAGAAAGAGGTATATCCATAGAGTTGGGATTTACCTATTTCGATTTGCCCAATGGACAGAGAACTGGGATAATTGATGTTCCAGGTCATGAAAAGTTTATTAGAAATATGCTTGCAGGTGTAAGTGGAATTGATATAGTTCTATTGGTTGTTGCAGCTGATGAAGGTATAATGCCTCAAACCTTGGAACATTTGGCAATACTGGATCTTATTGGAGTTAAAAATGGATTCATTGTATTGACAAAGTCTGATATGGTGGATGAAGAATGGCTTGATATGGTAAAAGAAGAGGTTATAGAAGAAGTTAAAGGAACGTTTTTGGAGAATACACCTGTAATTCCAGTCTCTTCAGTAACAAGAAATGGAATAGATGAAGTTATAGCAATGATTCAGAAAATCTCTGATGAACTCCTGGATAAAAACGTAAATGACATGCCTCGTCTACCAATAGATAGAGTTTTTTCCATTTCTGGCTTTGGAACAGTTGTAACCGGCACTTTGTTGGCTGGAAAACTATCTGTGGGAGATGAAATTGAAATATTTCCTCAGGAAATAAAGGCTAGAATAAGATCACTGCAAGTTCATGATCAGGATGCGAAGGAGGCTTTTGGTGGACAAAGGGTTGCTATAAACCTAGCTGGCATAAAGAAGAATGAAATAAGAAGAGGAAATGTTGTTGCGCCAGTTAATTCAATGCAGGATACCATGATGATAGATGCAAAGGTTAAGTTACTCAAATCACTGGATAAACCCATTGAAAATAGAACTAGATTGAAGTTATATCTAGGGACAGAAGAGGTTTTGTGTAGAATAATTCTTCTGGATAGGGATTTTCTAGAACCAGGGGATGAGGCATATGTTCAGCTTAGACTAGAAGAAAAAACCGTTGCAAAGATGAATGACCGTTTCATACTAAGATTCTATTCTCCAATGTTTACAATAGGAGGTGGAGAGGTATTAGATCCAAACCCATCAAAGCGAAAGAGATTTGATGAGGATGCCATTGAAGAACTGGTTATTAAGGACGAAGGTGATCCAAAGGATGTGGTTGAACATATTATTCTAAGCAAAGGTGATAGCTTTTTGTCCATAAAGGAATTATCCATGATATCATCAACCCATGAGGATCTATTTTTGGAAAGTGTTGATAAACTTATAGATGAAGGCAAGGTAAGATTGTTTAAGCTAAGTAAGGATACTTATCCAGTCCATATGGATAAAATCGATGACCTTAAGGTCAAGATAGCTGAGGAATTAAGGGTTTTCCATGGTAGATTCCCTTTGAGAATAGGTTACTCCAAGGAAGAAATTAGAAGCAAGTACTTCTCTTCTGCCAAGGCAAAGCTGGCTGAAGAAATAATTTCCTATTTAGTAGAAAGTGGATTTGCCTCACAAACTAAGGACCTTTTATCATTACCTGATTTTGAAGTATTTTTATCTGATGAGAATAAAGGGTATTCAGATTTGATAGTTGATGCATTTAACAAAGGAGAATTCAATCCACCAAAGAAGGAGGATTTATTATCTCTTGTTATGGGTAAGAATAAAGAAATTGAGGAAGTCTTCCTTTTCCTAGTGGGAAGTGGAGAGATCATAAAGATAAATGAAGATCTTTATCTGCTCAAGTCTTCTTTGGAACAGGCAAAGGGTGTTTTAGTTAAACTAATAAATGAAAATGGCAGCATTTCCGTTGGTGAATTTAGAGATGTTCTAAATGCAAACAGAAAAGTCTCAATTGGTCTTCTTGAATATTTTGATGGTATAAAACTAACAAAAAGAGATGGAGAAAAAAGAGTTTTAATCTAATGGGAAAGAGGTGAGGGTATGAGTGGTAGGATATTAGTAGTAGACACTGATAAATCCTTTGTCAAGGGTTTACGATATAGCCTAGAACAGGATGAATATAGGATTGACATACTAAATGAAGGCTCAGAAGCATTAGATCATATCCAAAAAAAACATTATGATATGATATTGTTGGAGTTGGATTTGCCAGATATAAACGCACTTACACTTTGCCAAAACATAAGAAGTACATCATCTGTTCCCATAATTTTTATCACTAAGATTAATGAGGATATTAAGAAGATACTCGCTCTGGAGTATGGTGCAGATGACTATCTAGTTAAACCATTTAATATTCTTGAGCTAAAAGCAAGAATTAAGGCTGTACTAAGAAGAGTTAATAACAGAGTAGCTGATATAGATAATAATATAATCGAGATCAAGGATATTAGAATAAATACTGTGGGTAGAAAAGTTTCAAGAAAAGATAAGAATATCTCCTTAACTGGTAAGGAGTTTGATCTACTATACGTATTGGCATCAAATCCAGGTAAAGTTCATACCAGGGAAGAATTGCTGGAGAGAGTTTGGGGATATGCATATTATGGAGATCTACGAACAGTGGATGTTCACATTAGAAGAATTAGAGAAAAGATAGAAAAGGATCCTAAAATATCAGAATACATTATAACAAAATGGGGAGTAGGTTACTTCTTTAAGGAAAAATAGTATTGAATTATCCTCTATTTTCATGTATAATTGCTTTTGTACCCATGGGGGTAGAGGAGTTCTGGTGGGCTCTCTGGTCTTCAAAACCAGCGCGAGGGGTTAGGAGCCTCTTGGGTGAGTTCGATTCTCACATACTCCCGCCATAAAAAAAAGCACCTAGGAGGTGCTTTTTTAATGTGAATTTTTAGTTAACCAAATAATTACGTATTCCCTAAGTTCATCCAATTTTTCAGAAGATACATTACCTTGAATTGTGTTATTATTACCTCCTCCTTTGATTGTTATTTGCGAGGATAGATCCTTATATAGCTGGGATAAGTTTATTTCTAAATCTTTTGATTTACTAACTATAAACTGGCTTCCGTTTTCAGAGGTTAAGGTAAAAACATTTACCACATTATTGTTATTATTACAAATGAATGAGTTTAGGTTAGTTATATCCTTGAAGGTCTCATTAACAAAGCTTTTATCAATAACATTAAAATCCTTTATCATTTTTGAATCAGCCAATAGCTGGATTGACTTAAGTGATATTAGTTCATTCTTTAGAGAAAGGACTTCTTTTTCCAAAGATACCTTATCACCATATATTTTTTCAAACTTACTTTGCACATCCCTATCCTTTGAGGAGAGCATAAGTGCCATATTTTTCAAATGATCGCTCTTCCAGGAATAATCTGCTAATGCTCTATTCCCACATATAAATTCAATCCTAATATTTCCTTTATACTTTTCCCATCTCTTGATCTTTATTAGACCGATTTCACCAGTATAGTTAACATGTGTACCACCACAAGGTGAGAAATCAAAACTCTCAATTTCAACAATTCTAATATCTTCATCCACAGTGGGAGGCTTTCTAACCGGTAGGGATTGAATCAATTCCTTTGAGACAAAATAGGATTTAACTTTAAAGTTGGATTGAATAATCTTATTACACATCTTTTCAACATTATCAACTTCATCCTTAGATATTTCATCTAAGGTAATATCAATTGTGGCATATTCTTCACCTAAATGAAATCCAATTGTTTCAGCATTAAAGAGATTATAAAATACCCCAGATAGTAAATGCTGACCAGTATGCTGTTGCATTAAGTCAAATCTAGTTGAAGGATCAATCCTTAACTTTACCTTTAGTTGGGAGATGTTCCTCTCAAGCACATGAATTATTTCGTTATTTTCCTCGTATGTATCAAACACATTAATTCCATCAATTGTTCCCCTATCACCTGGTTGCCCACCAGACATATTCGGGTAGAATATAGTTTTATCAAGCTTAACATAACACTTATTATCCTTTATCTTCTTCTCCTGTATAATAGCATCCATCTCATAGAGATATGGATTTTCCCAGTAAATCCTCTTTGTCATAATGACACCACCTTAAATTAGTAATTTCACTCATTTTTAATCTATTTACTAAATATCTGTGCTATAATTTACTTATTGAAATTATTATATAACAGAAATAACAAAATATAAAGTCAGCAGGAGTTAATAGATGAAAAGACCCATGCTTTTATTATCATTAGCATTGATTTGTGGAATACTAATGTCCTACTACTTCATAATTACTGAAGTTTTTGTATTTGTCTTCTTAATAATTGCATTGGGGGCAGGTGTTTTTTCCATTTACCTTAATAAGGACATCTGGTCAAGTATATTATTGATAGTATTCATCCTGGGAATTGTTATTGGCAATTTATCGACCAGTAGCAAATTGGATGAATTTCACAATAAAAATACAGATTTTATAGGTAGAATAATTTCAACTAAGATGGATAATGATAAAACAACTTTAACAATAATGGTAACTGAAGCTAATAATAAAAAGATTAAAGAGAGGATAATTGTTACAAGCTATAATCAGTTAAATTATAGACCAGGAGATTTAATTAAGGTTAGTACAAAACTACAAAAGCCAAATGAGAATACTAATCCATATCTATTTAACTACCGAAAGTATCTACTTACTAATAAGATTCATTACACAGCAACAATATCAGATAATAATATAACTTACTTATCCCACTCATTTAGTTTATTTGAAGTAACTAAGGATAATTTCAGGAATCTTGTCCAAACCAGATTTGATGATTATTTAGATGAAAACAGTTCATCCATAATGAAAGGAATCATCTTGGGGGGAGGGGCTTATTTGGAAGAAAATGAGTACTCCAAGTATAAGGATATTGGCCTAGCTCATATACTTGCAGTTTCTGGACTGCACATGGGAATAATAAGCAGTTTTATATTGTTTATTTTTGCAAAGTCAGGAATAAAGAGGAATATTAGCATTCCTATTACAATGGTCATACTATTTTTTTATAGCTACTTAATAGGATTTCCACCTGCAACCTTTAGAGCTCTAGTAATGTTCTCTTTAATATATTTAGGCAAACTTATCTTAAGACCTATAGATTTTCTTAATATAATTTTTTCTTCAATGTTCATTTCATTACTTTATAATCCCATGTGGATACATTCAACGGGTTTTTTACTTTCCTATGGTGCTATTATTTCCATTGGTATTTTAGGACCAAAGATTAAAGATATGTTTTATCCATACAAAAACAAGATTATTGGAAGTCTTTCAACTACCATAGCTGTAAGTATTGGCATATTGCCAATACAGGTATATAATTTCAATGCATTTCCCATATATTCATTTATCTCAAATATAATTATAATTCCAGTTGTGACAATAAATGTTATCCTTGGATTTTTATTTATAATATTTAAACCTATAGGCTTTATTTTGAATGTGACATTGGGGGTTCAGACATTTTTGGTTGATCTGTTTCATTTGTTACCTTATAAGACCATAGGCATTGGTGTATTTTCAATATCCCAATTGCTTATTTACTTTGCTTTGATTATTATTTGGTATAATTTCTCCAGTTTGATTTCTTTAAGTATAAACTTAAAGAGGGTATTAGTTTATAGTCTTTTATTCTTAAGTATCATGGGTGCTCTTAATTATGAAAAGGATCATACCTACAGGGTTCATTTCATAGATGTGGGTCAAGGTGATAGTGTATTGATTCAGGGTTCTCATAATATATTAATAGATGGTGGGGGATCACTATTTGGTAGTTTTGATGTGGGTAGGAATATTACCTTACCTTATCTGGAAAAGCATGGGATAAGAAATTTGGATCTAGTAATATTAACCCATGATCATGAGGATCACTACAAGGGTCTAATACCTGTTATGGAAAAACTAAACATATCCACTCTAGTAGTAAACAAGGAAAATCTCAATGATGAAATATTAAGTGCTATTAAAAGAAGTAAAACTCCT
The DNA here is from genome assembly GCA_030602225.1 of Bacillota bacterium. GTDB lineage: Bacteria > Bacillota > Clostridia > Tissierellales > Tissierellaceae > Gudongella. The sequence continues at coordinate 13,116 of JAUWAD010000031.1, forward strand.
TATATTGTTGGAAATAGTAACATGGAAATTGAATATACGAATTTAAGCCTAGACTTTTTATGGCCATATCCTGGAGAAAACTATAGAATTAATGAAAATAACAATTCTCTTGTGTCTTTAGTTAAGATTCATGATTCAACTTTATTGTTTACAGGAGATATTGAGAGGGATGCTGAAGATAGATTAGTCAGGGATAAAATTGGAAGTGTTAATATTCTTAAGGTTGCCCATCACGGTAGCTCAACTTCAAGCATTGATAGATTTATTCAAATGATAACACCAGCTGATAGCATTATTTCTGTGGGAAGGAACAATAGTTTTGGACACCCCAGTATAAAAACATTGAATACTTTAAATTCCATAGGATCAAACATATATAGAACTGATGAAATGGGAAGGGTTTTAGTAGAGGTGAAGAAAGACTTTTATACAGTTAGCACATACACCGGACCATTATATAAGGACAATATTATGAAGATACTTTACAACTATCTGTATGATATTATCTACTATTGTACTTTTTTACTATTTTCATATATAATCACTTTGATATATAGAAGAATGGAGGAATCCTCTAATGAATTACATAGAATTTATTAAAATACTTAGAAGCAAGAATGTGCAACCAACATATATTTTTCAGGGAGATGAGAAATATTTAATGGATATAGCTTTAGAGGAAGTGATTAAGACCTTCCTGACCAAGGACCTGGAATCAATTAATCTGTCTAACCTTGATGGAAAGACAAATGATTTTGGTGACCTTATTTCCAGTTGTGAGACATTGCCATTCATGTCCACAAAAAGGGTAATCGTGCTAAAAAATCCAGGGGTGCTAGTGGAAAAAGATGGAGTTAACGAAGATATGATTAAGTTTATTGAAAACCTTGGGGATCATCAGATTTTAATCGTATTTGACTCTAATAATGATATAAAAAAGAATACCAAATTATACAAAAGTTTTTCAAAAAGGGATCAGAATGTGAACTTTGAAAAACTAAAAGGGACTGACTTAAATAATTGGATAAGTAAGAAGATTAATGCTCTAAATAAGACAATAACTCCCGCAGATATAAATTACCTCATACAGCAAAGTAGCTATCTAAGCAGAAACATTACTACCACTTTATATGATCTTGATAATGAGATAAAGAAGCTTGTAGATTACTCAAAGGATGACAAGATAACAAAAGAATTGATAGATAATGTGTTGGTTAAGACATTAGATAAGAGTATATTTGACCTACTTGCAGCAATTAGCAGAAAAGATGCTGATAAGGCAATAGCATTGTTTGATGACATATATATGATGAATGAACCCATACCAAAGATTCTATTTATGATCAGTAGGCAATTTAGACTTCTCCTTGGATATAATGTGTATAAGAATAGGGGATATGGGCAAGGCGAAATTCAAAGCAAGCTTGGCATAAAACCATATGAATTCACCAAGGTATCCACACAAGGGGGAGGATACTCTGAGAAGGATCTTGAAGATATACTAGAGAGAATTCTTGAAACAGATAGGATACTAAAGACACGACAAACCGATGATAAACTTATAATGGAAATATTGTTGGTCAATCTGTGTACTAGAAAATAGTTATTGTGTAGATTTACTTATTTCTGGTATTATTTAACTATAAAATTAGTAGGAGGAAAATTTATGGGGTTTATTGCAGCTAAGTGTACACAGTGTGGCGCAAATATTCAGGTGGATGAATCAAAGGATGCAGGTATATGTAGTCATTGCAATACTGCGTTTGTAACTGAGAAAGCAATTAACAATTACAACTCATTTGTTACCAATAATCACAACTACGCAGGGGCAACCATAGTTGGGGATAATGAACTCAAAAAATGGCTTGATGCAGCCACTGGATTTGAGAAATTAGGAGACATTGAGAGTGCATGTAAAACCTACAAGAAAATAACCCAAGAGTATCCTCAGGAATTTGATGGTTGGTTAGGGTTAACCTCATGTTGTATGCACTTAAGTGTTGAAAACAAAAGATATTTATCTCCTTGGGAAATAGAATATTTTAATCCTTATGATTACGGTCAAAATCATGGTTATTTAAAATTGAGTGATATTATTTCAGCTGCTAAAAAATTGGCAACTCCTGACCAAATAAAGATGATTGATGAAAAAATGATTGAATATAATAAAAATGTAGACCAAATACTATTAAAAAAACTTGAAGAGTCAAGAAATAAAATTAGAAATACATATAAAAGCATAGATGATTTATATGCCGAGATGTTAAAATTAGTTATGACATACGTAGGGAATTATAAAGGGCAGGGAAGCGAACATTTATATGAGATAAGACCAGATAAAAAAAGAAAGATTGTCTATTTATCAAAGAAAGTTAATCCAAGAAATAACCCTAAGAATAATGGGTTTAAATATGTTGATGAATATAGAACCTTAATCTTAGGATTAAGTAGTGACAATATGCTTTTATTGAAGGATGATGTAAGAAAATACGAAATTACTATTGGTGAGTCCTTGTTTGAAAAGGGGAAGTTTAATGTTCTAGAACGAGACAGAGGGAGTATTCCTTTGTCAGAAAGCTGCTTATCAAAAACTTTTCATATTATAGACAAAACAGAGAATGAATTAATTATAAGAATAGATAATGAACTTGTTAAATTCACAAAACAATCTGTACCATCGGATATAAAGCGTTACTATAAGTAAGGTTACTCTTATGTGGATAAAAGTGTATATGGAACTTATGACTGTCCTGAGTATTGGGCACTTAGAAGGTATAGGGACAATATTCTAGCCTCATCATGGTATGGAAGGTTGTTTATAAAGGTATATTATACTTTTAGTCCCGGTGTCATTAAAATATTTGGAAATTCAAAGTGGTTTAATAGTTATATGAAAGAAAAGCTTGATAAAATGGTAAATAATTTACATAAGCAAGGTATAGAAAGTACTCCTTATGAAGATAGGAACTGGTAAGCTCAAGTTATAAATAAATAATACATAAAAAAAGAACTTCGGTTATCCGAAGTTCTTATTGAATTTAGAATACCCCCAGTTAGACTGGGGGTTCAGAGAAGCTTTAGCGTTGAGAAACTGACAAATAAAACACCTCGTGTTAGAATAATGTTGTGGTCTGGTAACTGCAACAAAATAATAACGGAGGTGTATTATGGCAAATATTAATGATACTCATAGTCTATCACATACAAAGTGGAACTGTAAATACCACGTAGTATTTGCTCCAAAATATAGAAGAAAAGTATTCTATGGAACGAAGCGATTGGAAATAGGATCAATATTAAGAGAATTATGTAGCTGGAAAGGAGTAAATATAATAGAAGCAGAAGTATGCGTAGATCATATACACATGTTACTAGAAATACCACCAAAGATATCAGTGTCAAGCTTCATGGGTTTCTTGAAAGGTAAAAGTAGCATAATGATATACGAAAAGTGGGGCAGTTTAAAATATAAATATAGAGGAAGACAATTTTGGTGTAGAGGATATTATGTAGATACAGCAGGAAAGAATACAGAAAAGATAAAACAATATATCCAAAATCAGTTAAAAGAAGACGAACAAGGAGAACAACTAACATTTGATACATCAGACCCCTTTAAGGGGTAGCCAGTAGAAATTGCAGACGCAGACCACAAACGCCCTTCAGGCGTAGCTAGCGAAGAAGGCCCTTTGGGCCGCATGAGAAAAACCACCGGCTAGGCCGGTGGATGTTTATTACATAGCTTTATTAAGAGCCTTTGTAAGTCTACTTACCTTTCTTGAAGCTGCGTTCATATGAATTACATTCTTATACGCTGCTCTCTTAAGTTTCTTATCAATGATCTTTAACAATGCTCTTGCTTCTTCAACTTCACCTTTAGCTACAGCATTATCAAATTTCTTAATATATGTCTTAATCTCTGATTTATTACTCTTATTTAAGGCCGTTCTTTTTTGTGTTACTAAAATTCTCTTCTTAGCTGATTTAATATTTGCCACAATTTCACCTCCTCTAATCTAACAAAGGATATTGTACCATGCTGATATTTAAAATGCAAGAAAAATATGAGTTATAACCCCATAATTTAGTACATCTTAGTCTGCAATGAATTAACATTTCATATGGTCTTTTGGTTTTATTCATTATGTATTATGCAATTGTTTCCATTGATTTAAGAGATTATAATGATATAATATTCCTATAAAAAGAATACACTAAATTTCTGAACTAATCAATTGTTTTCATATATTTAAGGAGGAAGTAACGATGTCAGAAGATAAGAAAAAGAAGAATGAAGCAATGGAATGGGTTAAAAGCATAGTATTTGCCATTGCCATAGCTTTGATTATAAAAACATTTGTGTTTAATACAACCTATGTTCTTGGAAATTCAATGTATCCAACTTTACATGAGAAGGATAGACTATTCGCATTGAAAATCCCTCTATACTTTCATGGTCCTAACAGGGGAGATGTGGTGGTCCTTGAAGCACCTGATAGTCCCACAAAGGATTATATAAAAAGAGTTATTGGAATTGAGGGTGACAAGGTAGAGATAATTGATGGAAAGGTATATGTTAATGATGTGGTAATAAATGAGGATTATCTTGTGGGTGAGCCTTATACCCATACCTATATTGAAAGTAGATGGATAGTTGAAGAGGGAAAGGTATTTGTTCTTGGAGATAATAGGGATGAAGGAGCAAGTAAGGATAGTAGATACTTTGGGACGATAGATATTAGTACAATTAAGGGAGTAACTGAATTTAGATACTATCCAATTGATGGTAGATTTGGTAAAATAGAGTAGCCTCTCTTTATGAGAGGCTTATAATTAATATTTGGGAGGAAATTTATGCGAATAAAGCAAGAGAATATAAGAAACTTTTCAATAATTGCACATATAGATCATGGAAAGTCCACTTTAGCTGATAGATTAATAGAAATGACAGGCATGTTAACATCCAGGGAGATGCAAGCACAGGTTCTGGATAAAATGGACCTGGAGAGAGAACGTGGTATAACTATAAAACTAAAGGCAGTAAGACTTGTATACAAGGCAAGAAATGGTGAAGAATACATATTCAATCTAATAGATACTCCAGGTCATGTGGATTTCAATTACGAAGTATCAAGATCTTTGGCAGCTTGTGAAGGGGCAATTCTGGTTGTTGATGCAACCCAGGGAGTTGAAGCTCAGACTTTGGCCAATGTATACCTTGCCATTGAGCAGGATCTTGAAATACTACCAGTAATTAATAAGATTGATCTTCCCAGCGCAAGGGCTGAGGAAGTAATCAAGGAGATTGAGGATATAATTGGAATTGAGGCTGAAAGTGCACCATTGATCTCTGCCAAGGATGGTCTTAATATCCAAGCTGTTCTTGAGGATATTGTGGAAAAGGTACCTGCTCCAAAGGGTGATCCAAATGCACCCCTAAAGGCATTGATATTTGATTCATACTATGACAGCTATAAGGGAGTTACCTGCTATATAAGAGTTTTTGAGGGCTCTATTAGAGCGGGGATGATGGTTAAGATGATGTCTACAGGAAAGAGCTTTGAGGTTACAGAAGTCGGAATAAATACTTCTAAGCATATACCTATGGACTATCTGTCAGCAGGTGAGGTTGGATATGTCACTGCCAGCATTAAGAATGTAAAGGAAGCAAGGGTAGGAGATACCATTACTGATACTCAAAAACCAACAGCAGAACCATTGCCAGGATACAAGAAGGTAATTCCTATGGTTTACTGTGGAATATACCCAGCAGAGGGTGAGGATTTTGGGACTGTAAGAGATGCTCTGGAAAAATTACAGGTTAACGATGCAGCTCTTGTATTTGAACCAGAAACATCAGTGGCCTTGGGCTTTGGATTTAGATGTGGTTTCCTTGGATTACTTCATATGGAGATAATCCAGGAAAGACTGGAAAGAGAGTTTGATCTTAATATAATAACCACCGCACCAAGTGTTATTTACAAAGTGAAAAAGACAAATGGTGAGATTCTGGAGATTCAAAATCCATCAAACTTACCACCTACAACCGAAATAGATTACATGGAAGAACCTATTGTAAAGGCAAACATTATGACACCCACTGATTATGTGGGAACTATTATGGAGCTTTGCCAGAATAAGAGGGGAACATTCATAAATATGGAATACCTGGAAGAAAAGAGAGTAGTGCTTCACTATGACCTTCCACTAAATGAAGTGATATACGACTTCTTCGATGCTCTGAAATCTAAAACAAAGGGATATGCATCCTTTGATTATGAACTAAAGGGTTACAAACAAAGTGAACTGGTTAAGATGGATATTCTTATTAATTCAGAGCTTGTGGATGCTTTCTCATTGATAGTGCATGAGGAGAAAGCATATGAGAGGGGAAGAAACATAGCTGAGAGACTGGTTGATGTAATACCTAGACATCAGTTTGCGGTACCTATACAGGCAGCCATCGGAACAAAGATAATTGCCAGAGAGACAATTAGAGCACTTAGAAAGGATGTATTGGCTAAGTGTTATGGTGGAGATATTTCCAGAAAGAGGAAATTATTAGAAAAACAAAAAGAGGGTAAGAAGAGAATGAGACAGATCGGATCTGTTGAAGTACCTCAGGAAGCCTTCTTAACAGTATTAAAATATGACGAAAAGTAATTTGCACACTATGTGTGCATTTTTCTTTGGAGGGATATTATGAAAAAATTAGGCATATATGTTCATATACCATTTTGTGAGAAGAAGTGTCACTATTGTGATTTTACATCCATTACGGGAAACAATGAGATTATAAGAAACTATGTTAATGCCCTAGTAAAAGAGATTAGGTTATATAAGGTACACTCCACTGATTATTTAGTTGACACGGTTTTTATAGGTGGTGGTACCCCTTCTGCAATAGATGAGTATTATATTAGGGATATTTTAGATGAAATCAGAAATTATTTCATTCTGGAAGAAAATTGTGAAATATCCATTGAGGTTAATCCTGGTACCATAGATAAGAAAAAAATATTATCATACAAAGATGCTGGAGTTAACAGAATTAGTATGGGAATACAATCCATGAAGGCTAATGAACTTGCACTACTTGGTAGAATTCACAATCCAGAGGATGTTACTAAGAGCATCCAGATTGTAAAAGAAGCAGGGATTAACAATATTAACGGCGATTTGATGTTTGGATTGCCACATCAGAACATTGATTCCTTTATTGAGAGCTTGAATGAAGTAATTCAATTGAACCTGACACATATATCCATGTATGGGCTTATCATTGAAGAGGGAACTCTCATGAATTACTGGTACAAGAAAGGACTGATAAATCTCCCTGATGAAGATGATGAAAGAACCATGTATCATCATGGAAGAAGAATCTTAGAAGAGCACGGATTCAAGCAGTATGAAATATCAAATTTCTCCATTCCAGATTTTGAATGCAGACACAATATAGGGTATTGGAAACTAAAGCCCTATCTTGGATTTGGAATATCAGCCCATTCTAATATTGATTCCAAAAGATAGTGGAATCATTTGTCATTTAGGGATTATTTCAAGGCGATAGAGAACAACACTAAACCAATATCTGGCTTTGAAGATATTGATAAAAGACTGGAGATTGGAGAATATATGATACTGGGTCTTAGAATGAATAAAGGAGTAATCAGGGAAGAATTTCAACTTAAATTTAATGAAAGCCTTGATGAACTATTCTCCAGGGAGATTGAAAGGAATGTTAAGAGCGGCTTATTAACTGATAATAAGGAGTCAATATATCTAACTGAGAAAGGGCTAGATTTAAGCAATCAAGTGGAGATAGATTTTCTTTTATAAAGGTTAAAAGGTATTGACAAATACCCCTTGGGGTGTTAATTTATATATAGGATTAGCACTCGATAAGGATGAGTGCTAACAATCATCCAGAATACAAAGAGGTGATATTATGTTGGATGAGAGA
>JAUWAD010000095.1 GCA_030602225.1 Bacillota bacterium
GAATCCTTGACTAATTAAATCTTCAGCTATAATTTTCAAGAATTCATATCCTAATCCTCTCCCTTGAAAATCTTCGGATATAGCATAATCGAATAAGTAAGCTTTGTAGAAATCTTCCCAATCCCTCATTAAAATAGCCAATCCAACAATTTGGTGTTTCCCTTCTTCAGTAAGAACATACACATTTCCATGTCTAATCTGTGGAACTAATCCCCACTGATCCATCCCCAGATCACCAAAAATATCTAATCCGAAATTAACCATTTTTTTTAGTAGACTTAGATTAAAGTCTTGGACTAAATATACTTTTAAAGAATCTACACCTTCAATATCCTTAACAATTTTATGGGGTAATCCTTTAACTTCTTCTAACATGATACCACTCCTAACTTATTTCATATATATCCCTATACCCACTGAAGAAAATGTAAATCTTTTAATAATATATATGCGTCTTCTACTACGAATATTATTACAATTTTGTTACTGTATTGAATAAAAGTAAGAAAAATTATATAATATTTAAAGGAGCGTGAAAATATGGATTTTAAAGATAAATTAAACCTGATAATTGAACTCTTGGAAATAAATAATAATATTCTTGCTGAAGTATTAGATGTGGATGTTTCTTTAATCAGCCGGTGGCGTACAGGTAATCGATTACCTTCCGATAGAAATAAGCATCTGGAGTTATTGTGCGCCTATTTTTATAATAGAGCAGTGGAAACATCAAAATTATATGAGTTAATGGAAATTATGAACCAGTCAGTTGTTACTCTAAAAAACGATCTAGAAAATGTCACTGAAGTTATGAGGGTATGGTTTAATACCCAAATATCAGTGGATAATACACCATTAATCCATGATTTCATAAATAAATTAGAGTTCTTCTCCTATCATGACACAGAGCATCCCATTGAGGAACTTCATGGGAAAATTGGATATAAGTATAGTGTCAAAGAAACTTATTATGGCAATCAAGGCAAAAGAGAAGCCATAACAAGACTTTTGACAGAGGCAATAGATATTGAGCCTACTACCATATATATATTCAGTGACGAAGCTATTTCATGGTTAACAGAAGATATCTCATTTTATTTTAGCTGGTCAAAATTACTTGAACAGTTGCTAAAAAAGGGTCATAAGATAAGAATACTTCATACTGTTTATAAAAGCCTGAATGAAATATTAAATGCTATAGAAAAGTGGTTGCCACTATATCTTTCAGGTAGTCTTGAGCCTTATTACTATCCTAAACTTCAGGATGGATTATTTAGGCACAGTATATTTATCGTCGGTGACCAAGCAGCATTATCTTCCACATCTCTCGTGGGAAAGACCGATAGTTGCCTTAATTACTATCACACCAACAAGGATAATATTAAGAACTTAAGAGAATCATTTGATAGTCTTCAAGAGATGTGTCTTCCACTTATGAGCATATACACTGATACCAATAGAGATAAGTATTTTGATAATGTTTTGGACTTTTATAAGATCTGTAATGATACCTATAACTATAATCAGACCATAAGTACAGTAACAATGCCTATGGAATTAATAGGATATATACACGAAAAAGCTGGTTGTTCAAGAGATAATGCTGTTGAATTTCATAAAAAGAGAATTGAATTTTTCAAGGATTGTATTATGAAGAATAAATACACTGAAATCTTTTCTCTACCAGATGTCAATGATATTAATAATGGTAGTGTATTCTTTGAACTTACCTATTATTTCCCAAATGGTCCATATGCATATACCAAAGATCAATTTAGGTTACATCTACTAAATGTCATCTCAATGCTTGAGACTTATGAAAACTATCATATAATTCTACTGGATGAAAAGATTTTTAAAGATATTAGAATTATGGTAAAGAAAAATTATGGTTCAGTTATCTCAAAATTACGACCACGGCCAGTGGCTTTTAAGTTCTATCACGAAGGTTTATCGGAAGCTATTTTTGAGTATTTGGCATTTAAAATAAAAGAAGCAAATCAAAAGTCATATGATCGTAATGTTGTTATCACAAAACTTAAAAATCTATTGTCACAGCTAAATTAGAGCATATTATTTGCTCTTTTTTTGATTATTTTGGGGACGGTACTTGATTTATTTGTTTTTTTATTGTACAATACCAAAAAGGGGATGATTTTATGCCAAGATCTGCTCGTATAAAGGATAATTTTGGTATTTACTATATTACTCAATACTGCTCAGCATCAAGACCTTTGTTTAAAGATGATATGGATAGGAACAAGTTTTTAGAAATTCTAGAATCTATAAAGAAAAAGTTCAACATTAAAGTTTATGCATACTGTATTGCCCACTCTAAGGAATATCACCTTATTATAGATGCTAATGGCTCTGATATTTCTAAGGTAATGAAAGCAATAAATATTCCATATGCCATGTATATAGATCATGACTCAAATCTCTTTAAAGACAGATACAAAAGCAAACTACTGGATGATCATATAGCTCTTATGGAAGCTATATATAGCATTCACAGTAGAAAACTTACTTTGAACGAAGAGTATAACAGCTGTTGCTTTTATAATCAAGAGGCATTGCTAAATATAGGCCTCCTAAATTCTGAGGATATTAAATTATTAAAAGATAATTCAGTTTTTAATAACAACAGAGAGTCCTGTTCTAGATGTATTACTTCTGTAGATGAGGCCATTAAAGTAGTATATGAGTATGCAAATGGAAATAACCTTCCTCTATCATCTGTTATCAAGGAGAAAGAGCTAAGAAATAAATTAATCGTAAAAATCAGAAGAGAATCCACTTTGTCCTTAAAAGACATTGGACAGGTTTTTGGTGGAATTTCTGAATCCACAGTATCAAAAATAATAAGTAATAGTTAGCTTATTATTTTTTAGGATGAAATTCAAGAATCGTCCCTAATTAATGGAGGTGTAAAATGAGTTTAGAGATTAACCTAAATGTTAGTAACAAAAATGAATTAGATATGGAAAAGGTTTATGACATTCTTATTATAGGAGGTGGGCCAGCAGGCTTAAATGCAGCCCTCTATTCGAAAAGAAAGGGTTTAGATGTTGGAATAATATCATATGACCTTGGTGGTCAGGTAATGGATACTTCATCAGTTGAAAACTATCTGGGATTTCCTTCAATATCAGGAGAAGGTTTGATGAAGAAATTCATTGACCATGTGAACATTCTTAATGTGCCCTACTTGGAATATGTCCATGTTAAAGATATTAAAAAAAGTGATTTAATAGAGATTCATCTTGAAGACGGTAATACTTTTAAATCTAAGTCCATAATCATCGCTACAGGAAGTAAACCTCGTAAGATAGGAATTCCTGGTGAACTAGAATACTCAAACAAAGGGGTGTGCTACTGTGCTATTTGCGATGGTCCATTATTTGCTGATGAAGAGGTTGTTGTTGCAGGAGGTGGGAACTCAGCTGTTGAGGCTGCCATAGATTTATCTAAGATAGCCAAAAAGGTCACCCTTGTTCACAGATCAAACTTCAGGGCAGATAAAATTCTAGTTGATCAACTTTTAACACTTGATAATGTACAAATAAAGCCGGAAACTCAGATCCTTGAGGTTATAGGTGATAAGTTCATGAAAGGCTTAATAGTTAAGGATAGATTAGGGAATAGGGAATATACCATTGAAGCTGCTGGACTGTTTGTTGAAATAGGATATCTTCCTAATAGTGATCCTTTTAAAAACATCCTCGCCCTTAACTCCAAAGGTGAAATTATCGTAGATAAATATGGAAGAACTAACATAGATGGAATATTTGCTGCTGGGGATGTTACGGATACCCCTTATAAACAGATTATAATGTCTGCAGGTGATGGTGCAAAATGCGCACTTTCAGCTAATGAATATATAAATACATTAAAATAACGGAGGTTAAAAATGAAATATTTAAATGAGGAAGTAAAGAATCAACTAAGTGAAATTTTAAGTGGGATGAAAGATGAAGTAAATATACTGGTATTTACAAAGGAAGAACCCTGTGAAACATGTGAAGAAACTAGGGATTTTCTCAATGAATTTGCATCAGTTAGTAATAAGCTGAATTTAGAGATGCTAGATATTAAAACGGATGCTTTGAAAGCAAATGATTACAATGTTACCCTTACGCCAAGTATAGTATTATTGGATAAGGAAAGAAATTATAAAAGAATAAAGTTCAACGGAATACCCACAGGTCATGAAATTAACTCATTTATAAGTAGTCTAATGGAGGTATCTGGAAACACTAGTGAACTACCGGCTGATATTTCTGAAAGGTTATCTAAAATAAGTAAGCCTATGAATATTAAAGTATTTGTCACCCTATCCTGCCCCCATTGTCCAGGTGCAGTTGAAAAAGCCCATAAATTGGCTTTAGAAAATAATAATATTGAAGCTGATATGATCGAAGCTCAAACTTTCTATGATCTATCCGAAGAATACAATGTTTCTAGTGTTCCAAAAATTGTCATCAATGACAAGCATGAGTTTGTTGGAAACCAATCATTTGAAGTATTTTTGAGTGAAATGGAAAAAGAGTTAGTTTAAAAAAAATAGATTCCAGTATGCCTGGAATCTATTTTTCAATATATGAGTCGTGAATCTTTTTGAAAACTGTCAATGCAGTCACTGCTCCTATTAATGCGAATAACATATCATATTGAGTGTCCCATTCTGAACCTTGATATGACAAAACCACTTCAGCTGGATACCCAGAAATAATTGATGTGGCAAATTCCAGCAACTCATAAGTTGCACTAATTCCCATAACAGTTGCAACAATAACAAAATAAAGCATTTTCTTAGAGTTGAATATACCTTTTTTCGTATAGAGTTCCTTTGCCATAAAAGCAGGTACAAATCCTTGAAAGAAGTGTCCCACCCTATCATAGTGATTTCTACTTAGATCAAAAATCTCTTTAATATGATCAAATAATGGATTTCTTTCATATGTGTATTTTGCTCCAACTAATAATACAATACAATGAATAAGTACAAAAAAGTAAACAAACTTTGAAAATTTAAATTTTTTATAGGTCACTATAAGCCCCAGTAGCAATAGTATGGCAGGCAATGCTTCAGGGACCCAGGTTAACATGGTAAAAGTACCCATTAATGACCATATCATGACCATTAAGAAAATTAAAATTAATATGGAATAATATATTAATTCTCCTTTTTCATAATCTTTCATCATTATCACTCCAAAAATAAATGGGTATCACCTCATATAGAGATGATACCCATTTTTTAATTTAATTTTCAGTTGTTATAGCTTCTTGGAGAATAATGCCAATACAGCTATTACAGCTAAACCAAATATCATAAGGCCAGTTTGTTCGATTGATAGGATTCCCATAACAGCAACTACAAGAACTGCCAATGGAATCACATATTTCATTAATGCATACCATGCATTAAACAGACCAAACTTAATTGTTCCACCATTGGTAAGTTCGTCTTCAAGATCTTCTCTCTTAACAAACCATCCAATAAATATAGCTAGTAACATACCACCTATAGCTAGGAATATCTTATCAGTTAAGATATCAAAGAAGTCAAATATTCCAACGCCTAATACTGTGAATCCTGACATAACTCCCATTGATAGAGATGAAAGAACGCTTAGGATAGCCATAACTCCACCGGCAGCATAAACTGATTTCTTTCTTTCCCATCCTCTTTGATCCATTAGATAAGCAACAACAACCTCAAGTAATGATACTGAAGATGTTAGTGCTGCTACGGTTAAAGCAATAAAGAATAAAGCAGAGAATATAATACCTAAAGTTCCCATTTGAGCAAATATCTGAGGTACAACTACGAAAACAAGACCTGCTCCTACAGCTGGTTCTACTCCAAATGCGAATAGTGCTGGGAATATTGCGATACCTGCTAATAATGCTACTCCTGTGTCAAGCAATGTTACTATTAAAGCATTACTTGGTAGGTTCTCACTTTTATTCAAGTAACTACCATAAGTCATCATACATCCCATACCTAAACTTAATGAGAAGAAAGCTTGACCTAAAGCTGCCAATAATGTCTGACCTGTTACTTCACTAAAATCAGGCTTGAAAAGGAATTCCAGTCCACCACCTGCTCCTTCAAGTGTTACACTTCTGATAGCTATAAGGATAAGTAGACCAAATAGTGTAGGCATAAGAATCTTACCTGCTTTTTCAATACCACCAGATACACCTTTAGCAACTATAATTATGTTAGCTGCAAGGAATATTATTAGCCATATTGAAGGCTCAACTGCTGAAGTTATAAAAGCACCAAATGCATCTCCTATAGCTGCAGGGTTTGATAGTAAGCCTGTGAAGGACTTAAGTATGTAGGCAGAAGCCCACCCTCCTACTACTGGGTAGAAACCCATTATAAAGAATGCACTAATTACTCCAAGAACCCCTGCAAAGGTCCAATTCTTATTAATAGCTTTGTAAGCACCAACTGCTGCTAATTGAGTTCTACGGCCGATTGCAAACTCCCCAATCATAACACTAATACCGATTATTAATGCAAATGCTAAATAAATAATTATAAATGCGCTACCTCCGTTTGTTCCGGCCATGTATGGGAATCTCCAAATGTTACCAAGACCTACAGCTGATCCTGCAGCAGCCATTATAAAGCCCAGTCTGGAACCCCAACTTTCTCTTTGTTTTTTCTCCATCAAATGTTCCCTCCTTTAGTACGATAATGATGTGGTGTATTCCGCATCTTATTAAATATAATAATATAAAATCAGTTGTTTGTCTAGTTTGAATTTACAGATTATTGAGAAATGTTTGTTAACTTTTTAGCAAAATAAATGGTTGAATTATCATTCAACCATTTGTCATAATCTAACCATTTATTAAGTTTAATATCCCTTTATAATCCCTGAGTATGTAAACTCCACTTTTTAGCTTGTACTCATCTGATTCTTCAACTATTTTATATCCTATTACTTTATTATTTTCTATTAGTAAATCCAACCCATCTTCTTTTCCCTCAAGTAAGTTCAAAATGTCCTCCCATTTGTTTAAAGTATCGATTTTTAAATGCAGGAAATATAATGAATACAAATCATTTGTAGTTGATTTTCTAATAAAAATGTTTATTTCCTTAATGTTGTCATCCCTCATTAACCAATCGGATCTCAAAATAGAGTAATA
>JAUWAD010000038.1 GCA_030602225.1 Bacillota bacterium
TCAGGCATACCTGAACCAAGAAGTGGTTGAACATAGTGCTTAAAAGCATCAGTAACATTATTACCTGCTTCATTGATGAAATGATCTGGCATGGATTTTGTATATCTTGCCACTTCATCCAATGGTGTTAACCTATAATCAACGGAGTACATTCCAGTTCTGTGAATTGTAACAGAGCCATCCACGTTATTCCAAAGGGCAAATTGGGCAGCCTTTTCTCCAACTTCTCTAGCTTCTCTCTGGTCAAGGTCGGAGATACAACCCATAAATGATCTTTGTAAATATCCAAAGGTGTCTGCTCTAACCCTTTTTATTCCCAGACCTTCCTTAATAGTATTAGCCAACAGATCTCCCAGTGCTCCTGTTCCGGATAACTGAACATTGCCATGGCTGTCAACTTCCAGTTCTTTTGAAAGTTTAGCAATTATTGGTGTTCCTTCACTATCTACTATTCCTTCTGATACTGCTACTACACATCGTCCATACTTATCATATACTTCCTTTACATCCAGTAAGAATCTTTCAATTGAAAAGGCTCTTTCTGGCAAATATATCAGATGAGGGCCATCATCAGGATACTTTTGACCCATAGATGCTGCTGCCGTTAAGAAACCGGCATTTCTTCCCATAACAACTCCAATATATACACCTTTTAAGGAGTTGACATCAAGATTAATACCCATAAATGCCTGTGCAACGAACTTAGCAGCAGAGCCATACCCAGGACAGTGATCATTGACCAATAAGTCATTATCAATTGTCTTAGGAATATGTATAGCCCTTAATTCATAACCAGATTCCATTGCCTTCTTATTAACGATTCTAACAGTATCTGCTGAATCATTTCCTCCAATATAGAAGAAATATCTAATATTGTGGGCTTCTAATACTTTGAAAATCTTTGAACAGTATTCATCATCAGGTTTATCCCTAGTTGATAATAGTGCTGATGATGGAGTATTTGCAACCTTCTCAAGGTTATTCGTAGTTTCTTGTGTAAGATCTAGAAATTCTTCATTGATTATTCCTGAAACCCCGTGAAGTGCTCCATAAATCTTAGTTACTTGAGGAAACTTTCTTGCTTCTAATACTGCTCCAATCATAGATTGGTTTATAACTGCTGTTGGACCTCCGCCTTGTGCAACTAATACATTGCCTTCAAGTTTCATATGATTCCCCCCATTCAGATAAAGAGCTTTCGCTTAAGTTATTTACTTAATAATATCAGATAATCACCGCAAATTCAATTGGAAACAAAGGACTTAAGTGGGTGGATATAACATCTGGACTATGTTATAATTAAGACAAACAAGTTAATGGGGGGTTATTAAAAGTGGAAAAAGCAATGATCAGAGTAAGAATGAGCGCTCATGAAGCTCATTATGGTGGAAATCTTGTTGATGGAGCTAGAATGCTTGGGTTATTTGGTGATGTAGCTACAGAGCTTTTAATTAGAATGGACGGAGATGAAGGCTTATTTGTGGCTTATGACAAGGTTGAATTCAGTGCACCTGTATTTGCAGGGGACTATATTGAGGCAACAGGAGAAATTGTCAAGGTTGGCAATACATCCAGAAAAATGGTGTTTGAAGCAAAAAAAGTAATCATCCCAAGACCGGATATAAATGAATCTGCATGTGATGTTCTTGATGAACCTATAGTTGTATGTAGAGCAGAAGGGACATGTGTTGTACCTAGAGATAAAAAGAGAAAGTAAGGGTGAATATAAATGGATAAACTAATTATAACAGCTGCTATTTGTGGGGCAGAAGTTACAAAGGAACACAATCCCAATGTACCATATACAATAGAAGAAATAGGTTATCAGGCAGAAACAGCATATAAGGCAGGTGCAAGTATAATTCATCTTCATGTAAGGGAGGATGATGGGACTCCAACTCAGAATAAAGAGAGATTTAAACTTGCTATGGATGAGATAAGAAGAAGATGCCCAGATGTTATAATCCAGCCATCAACTGGTGGAGCAGTGGGTATGACTGATGAGGAAAGATTACAGCCAACAGAGTTATATCCTGAAATGGCAACCCTAGATTGTGGAACATTGAACTTTGGTGGTGATGAGATATTTGTAAATACAGAAAATACAATTAAGAACTTCGGAAAGATAATGATTGAGAGAGATATTAAACCAGAAGTTGAAGTATTTGACAAGGGAATGGTTGATTATGCAATTAAGTTCCATAAGCAGGGTTTCATAAAGGCACCAATGCATTTTGACTTTGTTCTTGGAGTTCAGATGTCAGCATCTGCAAGAGATTTGGCATTTTTGGTTGATTCAATCCCTCAAGGTTCAACCTGGACAGTTGCAGGAATAGGTAGAAATCAATTCCCAATGGCAGCACTGGCAATTGTTATGGGCGGTCATGTGAGAGTAGGTTTTGAAGATAATACTTATCTTGAAAAGGGAGTATTGGCTAAGACCAATGGAGAGCAAGTTGAGAAGGTAGTCAGACTGGCAAAGGAATTGGGTCGTGAAATTGCATCACCTACTGAAGCAAGGGAGATTTTAGGTTTAAAACCATTAAGTGTTTAATATACAATATAAAGTATGATATAATTGATACCAGTAATGGTATCAATTATGCTTTTCTAAAGATATTTTCAAATCTTATTAAGGATGTGATAATTATGAATTTCGATCCTTTCTATCACAGATATCCATCAAAGAGAAACTTAATATATTCCAATAATGGAATGGTGGCTACAACCCACCCAATTGCTGCTCAAGCAGGAATTGAAATTATGAAAAGAGGTGGGAATGCATTTGATGCTGCAATTGCAACCGCGGCATGTTTGGTTGTGGTGGAACCTACAAGCAATGGGCTAGGTTCAGATGCATTTGCTATTTTGTCTAAGGGTGATGTACTTTATGGAATTAATGGAAGTGGAAGATCTCCAAAGAAACTTACAAGGGAGTGGCTAATGGCTAATGAGATACATAAGATTCCTAAATTTGGTCCAATTCCTGTTACTGTCCCAGGTGCAGTTGGCACTTGGGTTGAGATAATCAACAGGTTTGGGAATCTTACTTTGAAGGAGGTGCTATCTCCAGCAATCAGAGCTGCCAATGAAGGAGTTGTGGTGCAACCAACAGTAGGTAAGTATTGGGAATTAGCAAACAAAAGATATTCATCAATTCTTAAGGAAGATATGTTTAAATACTGGTTTGAAACCTTTACTATTGATGGGAAAGCTCCTAAAGTTGGTTCGCTAATAAAGTTAGAAGATCATGCTAGAACTTTAGAAATAATTGGCAAAACAAATGGAGAGGACTTTTATAGAGGTGAGATTGCAAATAAGATATCTAATTTCATGGAGTCAATAGGAGGATTGTTGAGTCTTGATGATTTAATGGAATACAAGCCAGAGTGGGTAGATCCCATATCCACTAATTATAGGGGATATGACATATGGGAGCTGCCACCAAATGGACAGGGAATAACAACTCTAATGGCTTTAAGTATATTGAATAATATGGAATTAAAAGATCTTGAAGATCCACAAAGTGTACATAATGCCATTGAAGCGATGAAAATTGCCTTCCAGGATGGAGATAAGATTATAGGAGATGTAAATAATATAAACTGGATGGATTATACCACCAAGGAATATGGTTTGAAAAAGATAAATGAAATAGATGATTTGGCAAGTATTCCTGAGGAATCAGAGTATAGAAGAGGAGGTACTGTGTACCTTTCAGCAGCGGATAAGGATGGGAATATGATTTCATATATTCAAAGCAACTATATGGGTTTTGGTTGTGGTCTAGTTGTCCCAGGTACTGGTATTGCATTGCAAAATAGAGGATGTGACTTCACCCTAAAGGCAGGGCATCCAAATACCCTTGAACCAGGGAAAAGATCCTATCATACTATTATTCCAGGATTCTTAACCAAGGAGAATAAATCAATAGGACCATTTGGGGTAATGGGTGGTATGATGCAACCTCAGGGACATCTTCAGGTTATACTTAATACCATCGATTATGGATTAAATCCCCAGGATGCTTTGGATGCTCCCAGGTGGCAATGGATTAAAGGAAATACCATCCATGTGGAACATGGTTTTTCCAATAGCTTAACAGGAGCATTATCAAGAATGGGACATGATGTTGTTGTTATGCATGATGGTGGAGGTTTTGGAAGAGGGCAGATAATATTTAAAATGGAAGATGGATCCATCTGTGGTGGTACTGAATCAAGGGCAGATGGATATATAGCTACCTATTAATTGGGTATATATACGGAAGGGAATTGTTTGGTTTAATGGAAAACAGATCAAGGGGGATTATATGGATAGGAATCTTGTGGTTAACTTAGCAAGGGTAACTGAAGCAGCAGCGTTGGCCAGTGCCAAGCTTTTGGGACGTGGAGATAAGAATGCTGCAGATCAACTGGCTGTTGATGCTATGAGAAGAATGTTTGATACCATTGACATTGATGGAGTGGTTGTAATCGGTGAGGGAGAAATGGATGAAGCACCAATGTTATATATTGGAGAGCACATAGGCCAATCAAAATCTGATGATCTTAAGGTTGATATTGCAGTTGATCCACTAGATGGAACACTGGCAGTAGCCAATGGAAGATCCAATGCAATTGCCGTGGTTGCAGTTGCACCTAGAGGAAAGCTTCTTCATGCTCCTGATATGTATATGCAGAAGTTAGCGTGTGGACCAAAAGCAAAGGGAAAAGTTGATATAAGGGCATCTGTTAAGGAGAATATTGAAAATGTAGCTGAAGCATTGAATAAAGATGTATCAGATATAACCGTTGAAATATTAGAACGAGAAAGGCATGAAAAATTAGTACAGGAGATAAGGGATGCTGGTGCTAGAATCAAGTTTATCTCTGATGGAGATGTTTTAAGTGCCATATCGACTTGTTTTGAAGATACAGGAGTGGATCTACTTCTTGGAAGTGGAGGAGCACCTGAAGGGGTACTGGCAGCTGCTGCTATGAAGTGCCTAGGAGGAGAGTTTCAAGGCATATTACTTCCTGAGGATGAAGAACAGCTCAAAAGATGTAAAAGAATGAATGTTGATGTGGATAAGGTATATTTTCTTGAAGACCTGGTAAAGGGTAATGAAGTTGCTTTTGCTGCCACTGGGGTAAGTTATGGTGAATTACTTGAGGGAGTAAGGTATCTTGACAATAATAGAGCCACAACTGAAACTCTAATATTAAGAGCTGAAACGGGGACTGTAAGATTTATGAAGGCAGTTCATCAGTTGGATAAAAAGCCTGAATATGCTAAATAGGGATGGGGTGGAATATTGAATAGAGAAATGTTGGAAGAAAAAAAGCTATCTGAATTAAAGGAAATTGCAAGGGCATATGATATTTCAGGTATCTCAAAGCTAAAGAAGGATGAATTAATAAGTCTGCTATTAAATGAGAATCCAACTGGGGAAGAAGAGGTAGAAACTCCCATAGTAGAAGAAATTGAAATGGGAGATCTATCTGATAAAGCTTCTGAGGAAATGGAACAACTGGAAGATAAGGATATTGCCGAGGGAATTCTTGAAATACATCAGGATGGATATGGTTTTTTAAGGAGAAATAATTATATGTCAGGAGATGATGATATTTATATATCTCCTTCTCAAATCAGAAGATTCCATCTGGATACAGGAGATAAGATAACAGGAATTACTAGACCACCAAAGGCAGGGGAAAAGTTTCAGGCTTTATTATATGTAAAGGCTGTAAATGATCTGCCACCTTCAACTGCAATAAATAGACCAAGTTTTGATACTTTGACCCCAATTTATCCAAATCAGAGATTGGTCCTTGAAACTCAGGCCAAGGAATATGCAACCAGGATAATCGATCTGGTAGCTCCCATTGGAAAGGGTCAAAGGGGTATGATTGTAGCTCCACCGAAGGCAGGAAAAACAACGCTATTGAAGATGATAGCAAATGGAATTGCCACCAACCATCCGGAAGTTGAGATGATAATTCTATTAATCGATGAAAGACCTGAAGAAGTTACTGACATGAAAAGATCAGTAAAGGGAGATGTGGTTTACTCAACATTTGATGAACTCCCTAAAAACCATACAAAGGTAGCAGAAATAGTCCTGGAAAGGGCAAAGAGATTGGTTGAACACGGTAAGGATGTTGTCATACTATTGGATAGCATCACAAGACTTGCCAGAGCATATAATCTAAGTATTCCACCAACGGGTAGAACTTTATCAGGTGGATTAGATCCAGGAGCTCTTCATAAACCCAAGAGATTCTTTGGAGCAGCAAGAAAACTGGAAGAAGGTGGTAGTCTTACAATCCTTGCAACAGCCCTTGTGGAGACTGGTAGTAGGATGGATGATGTTATCTTTGAGGAATTTAAGGGAACTGGTAATATGGAAGTTCATCTGGATAGAAAACTTTCAGAAAAGAGAATATTCCCTGCAATAGATATCTACAAATCAGGTACAAGAAGAGAAGAACTTATAATGACACAGAAAGAGCTTGAGACAGTATGGGCACTTCGAAAGGCTCTAGGAAACTCAAGTACACAGGATGTAACAGAAACTCTTATAAGCAAAATAGTTGAGACAAAATCCAATGAAGAGTTTATAGATGAAGTAAGAAATAAAATATGGATATAGTTGAAATTTTTAAAAGTCTATGCTATAATTTAGTGGTTATATCGTAGAGTGACTAAATTTTAGATACTCACATTGAAGAGAGGTGAATGCAATGAAAGCAAATATACATCCAGAATACAAACAGGTTACAGTAACTTGTGCTTGTGGAAACACATTTACAACTGGCTCAACAAAAGATGAGCTAAGGGTTGAAATTTGTTCTGAGTGCCATCCATTCTTTACTGGTAAGCAAAAGTTTATGGAACGTGGTGGACGTGTTGAGAAATTCAAGAAGAAATATTCAATGGACTAATTTCTTCAGCAACAAGGTTAGATGCATGAGCACCTAACCTTATTTTTTTGAGGAAGTGAGTGGATAAAATATGAAGAGTAAGAGAACTTCCATCGGCGGACAGGCACTAATCGAAGGTGTAATGATGAAGGGTCCTGAAAATATAGCAATAGCTGTGAGAAAGCCAGATAATAATATTGAGTTAAAAATTGAAAAGATAAAGTCATTATCAAAGAAGAACAAGTTTTTTACACTTCCTTTTATCAGAGGAATGGTAGGGTTAATAGATGCATTGGTAATTGGAACAAGTGCTCTATTGTATTCAGCTGAGTTTTTTGAAGAAGAAATTCCAAAGGACAAGGATGGAAATCCCAAAAAGACTATTACGCAGAAGTTATTCAAGGATAAGGCACAGGATGTGGAAATGATCCTGGCTGTGATTATATCATTGAGTTTAACCATAGGAATATTCATGGTATTACCTAGTTTCTTAACCAACCTACTAAAAGAAAGAATAAACTCCAACTTCGGACTTAATCTAATGGAAGGTGTGGTTAGGATTACAATATTCCTGATCTATATAGTTTGGATTGCAAAACTAGAGGATGTTAAACGAGTGTTTCAATATCATGGAGCAGAACACAAGAGCATTCACTGTTATGAAAGTGGAATGGAATTAACAGTTGATAATGTTAAGAAATTTCCAACCCTGCATCCCAGATGTGGAACCAGCTTTCTGTTTATGGTAATGATTGTGAGCATTTTAGTTCTATCTTTTTTTGGATGGCCAAATCCATTGGTTAGGGTTATTACAAGAATAAGCATGTTTCCTGTGATTGCAGGAATAACTTATGAAATCAATAGAATTATAGGAAGAAATGAAAATAAATTCTGTTATGCACTAAGTTATCCAGGACTTATGATACAAAAGTATGCAACTGTTAAAGAACCTGATGAATCACAGATTCAAGTAGCAATAGAGTCCCTCAAGGCAGTAATACCAGAAAATGAGGAGGCAGACTTGTGGTAATTAAAGATCTCCTGATGGAAGGAATAAAAGTATTAGAGTTAAATCCTAGTATTAATAGCCAGCTTGAAGTTAGACTTATTCTTTCTAAAATAATGGAAGTGGATAAGTCTTATCTGTATGCATATACTGACAGAAGTGTAGATGTTAATATTGCCAATGAGTTTATTGAAATGGTAAATAGAAGAAGTAAAGGCTACCCTTTACAATACCTACTGGGAGTTCAGGAATTTATGGGAATGGAGTTTCTTATAAAGGAAGGAGTATTAATACCCAGAGGAGATACGGAAGTTTTAGTACAATACTTAATAGACTACATTAATAAGAGGTTCGTATCAAAAGAGTTCTCCATCCTTGATATAGGAGTCGGAAGTGGAGCAATTTCATTAGCCATTGCAAATTATTGTCCGAATGGCAATGTATTTGGGGTAGATATAAATAAGGAGGCTATTGATCTTGCATTAGAGAATATGAAAAGATTTGGCCTTAACAATGTTACGTATTATTATGGAGATTTGTTTTCTCCTTTTATTAAGGGGAAGGATAAATTTGATATTATTGTTTCAAACCCTCCATACATACCCACTTCTGACAGAGAAAGTCTCCAGGTGGAAGTGAAGGACTTTGAGCCAGAAACAGCCCTATTTGGAGGAGAAGATGGATTGGATTTTTATAGGATGATTTCAAAGAAAGCTCTTGATTATCTTAAGAATGATTCCCTGCTTGCATATGAAGTGGGATTTAATCAAGGGAAAGATGTAAAGGATATTATGGAAAAGTGTGGTTATGAAAGCATTGAGGTTATTAAAGATTTGGAAGAAAGAGATAGAGTTGTGGTTGGGACATTAAAAAGGAGAGAATAAATGAATGCTCTTTTTCAATTGTTTATATCATTTTTCAAGATAGGTGCATTTAGTTTTGGTGGGGGTTATGCCATGCTTCCTCTTATCGAGGAAGAAGTCATACATACACACAAGTGGATAACATCTGCTGAGTATATAGATATTCTTGCCATTGCGGAAATGACGCCAGGACCAATAGCTATTAACTCAGCTACTTTTCTGGGGTATAGAGTATATGGAGTATTAGGCTCCATGGTGGCAACATTAGGAGTAATACTGCCTTCATTTATTGTTATGAGCATAATCTTCATATCCATGTATAGATTTAAGAATTCTCCCTATGTTGATTGGGTTTTCAAGGGTATAAGACCAGTTGTCATAGGACTTATAGGCGCAGCTGCTGTAAGTGTTGGGAGAACATCTCTAGTGGATTTAAAAGGGATACTAATTGCAATAACATTGTTTTATTTTGTTACGTTTAAGAAGCTAAATCCAATTTTAGCTATTGTAATCTCAGGAGTAGTGGGGATAATTTTGTATTAGGAGGTGAGGGTATGATATTTGATTTATTTAAGACATTTTTTAAAATAGGAGCATTCACTTTTGGTGGAGGTTATGCCATGCTGCCAATAATCCAGAAGGAGTTAGTGGATAATAAGAAGATTATTTCAAATATTGAATTTATGAATGCAATAGCCCTCGCTCAGGCATCTCCTGGACCTGTGGCTGTAAATACAAGTATATATGTGGGTTACAGGATATGTGGATTGAAGGGAGCCTTGGCTTGTCTTTTAGGTGCAATACTTCCATCATTTTTGATAATACTGATTATTGCCATGTTCTTCTTCCAATACAGGAGCAATCCTTTAATTGAGAAGATATTTATGGGAATTAGACCTGCAGTAGTTGCTTTGATCCTATCAGCAGTTTATTCCATGTGGAAGAATTCAAGGAAAACCTATATAAAGTTATTTGCATCAATTGTAACACTTCTTATGATAGTATTTTTAAATGTGAGCCCCGTTATAATCGTTATAGCAGGAGCACTAATATCCGTAGTTTATCATAGGGTATTACATGAAGACATGGAGAATGAACATTAGCTACCTTGCTTGTAAATTTGTGTAAATGATAATATAATATTATTGTGGATGAATGTGTAGAAAATTATATTTAATATAAAGTGAGGTATAAAACGTGTTAGAAAAATTAGCATTTTTGGAAACAAAATATAAGGAATTAACTGAAAAAGCCATGGATCCAGAACTAATCAACAAAGATAGGGAAGAATGGCAAAAAATTATGAAGGAACAATCGGATATTGAACCTATAGTATCAAAGTATAGAGAATATACTAAAACTAGAGAAGAGCTAGATGATGCTAAGGCCATGTTATATGATAAGTCTCTTGATGAGGATATGAGAGAATTGGTTAAGGAAGAGGTAAAGGATCTTGAAGAATCCATAATAGATTTGGAAGAAGAGATAAAGGTACTTTTACTTCCGAAGGATCCAAATGATCATAAAAACGTTATAGTTGAAATTAGAGGTGGAGCTGGTGGAGATGAAGCAGCTCTATTTGCGGGAGTTCTCTTTAGAATGTATGTAAGATATGCTGAAAGAAACAACTGGAAAGTGGATATAATGAACACAAATGAAATCGGAATAGGTGGATACAAGGAAGTTATCTTCATGATTAAGGGTAAAGGTGCTTATTCCAGATTGAAGTATGAATCAGGAGTTCACAGGGTACAAAGAGTTCCTGAAACAGAATCAAGTGGTAGAATCCACACTTCAACAGTTACAGTGGCTGTTCTACCTGAAGCAGAGGATATTGATATAGAAATAAATCCTGGAGATTTAAGAATTGATGTATTCCGTTCATCAGGAAATGGTGGACAGTCAGTAAATACAACGGATTCAGCTGTTAGAATTACCCATACTCCATCAGGAATAGTAGTTTCATGTCAGGATGAAAAGAGTCAGTTGAAGAATAAAGAAAAAGCTTTAAAGATTCTTAAATCAAAGCTATTTGAAATAAAGCAAATGGAGCAGGATGCTGAAATGGCTCAGATGAAAAAAGGCCAGGTGGGAACAGGGGATAGATCTGAGAGAATCAGGACATACAACTTCCCACAAGGACGTATAACAGACCATAGAATAAATGTAACTATATATAAGATGAATAGTTTCGTCGATGGAGATTTGGATGAAATGATAGATGCCTTGATCACATCAGATCAGGCAGAAAAGATGCAACAAATCAGCTAAGAGGGGAAACCCTCTTTTTTTGAGGAATTGGGGTGATGAATTGGAAACAAAGGTAGTAGAGATTAACAGTAATAATCCAGAGGAAGATTTAATAAAAGAAGCAGCTGAGTTTATTATAAAGGGAGAGCTTGTGGGTTTTCCCACGGAAACTGTATATGGATTAGGTGCCAATGGTCTTGATGAAAAAGCGATCAAGAAGATATTTAAAGCAAAGGGAAGACCCCAGGATAATCCATTAATTCTCCATGTGAATTCTATTGAAATGCTAGAAGCTCTAGTGGAAGAAATTTCAGACAAGGCATATAAATGTATGGAAAAATTCTGGCCAGGTCCTTTGACAATTTTGTTTAAGAAAAGCAGTATAGTACCAGATTCAATAACTGCTGGTTTGGATACAGTTGCCATCAGGATGCCTTCTCACAAAATAGCACTGGAGTTAATAAGACTTTCTAACAAACCAATAGCTGCCCCTTCAGCCAATACATCAGGAAAGCCAAGCCCAACAAGGGCAGAACATGTAATTGAAGATATGCAAGGAAAGATACCTTTTATCATAGATGGCGGAGAGACTGGAGTGGGGTTGGAATCCACAGTTTTGGATTTAACTGATGATATCCCCATGATACTAAGACCTGGAGGAATTACATTGGAGGATATAATTGGTGTCCTTGGACAATGTGGGATTGATCCCGGATTGGAGGATAATATTAATAATATAATACCAAAATCACCAGGCCAAAAGTATAGACATTATGCTCCTAAAGCTCAGATGTATGTATTTAGCGGAGATATGGATAATGTAAATAGAGAAATTCTTAAGAGAGCCATAGTTGCAAGGAGTAGAGGACAAAGAGTTGGAATAATGACAACAACTGAAAACCAGGAGCAATTCTTGGATTTTGATGTTGAGATTATGGGTTCAAGTAAGGATATTGAAACCATCGCCCATAACCTTTTTCACCTAATAAGAAAACTTGATGAAAAGAATGTAGACTTGATACTATGTCAGGGAGTAGAGAGAGATAATATGGGTCTAGCCATTATGAACAGACTTAATAAGGCATCAGGTGGGAATATTATATATGTTTAAAGGAGGAGCTATGAAGGTTTTATTTGTTTGTACTGGAAATACATGTAGAAGTCCAATGGCTGAAGCTCTTTTAAATCTTGTTGCCAAGGAAAATGAAGTTTATGTTGATGTAAAATCTGCAGGGATATTTGCCCTAGATGGTGATAGAGCCAGTAAAGGTGCAAAGCTGGCACTACGAGATAGGGCAGATTTATCGAAACACAGAGCAAGAACCTTGGATTACGATTTGATGCAATGGGCTGATTTAGTCTTTGTCATGACTCAGTCCCAGATTAATAGAATAATAGCTGAATATGATGAGTTCCAGGAGAAGGTATATTTACTACATCAGTTTGCATCAGATATTGATAAGGATGTGGAAGATCCCTTTGGAGGTTCGGTTGATTTATATAAGATGGTTAGAGATGAAATCGAAGAAGCAGTTAATAAAATAGTTCATAAGTTATAATAGGAGGAATTTAGATGAGAATTGGAATTGGTTCAGATCACGGAGGATTTGCTCTTAAGGAAGAAATAAAGAAGCTTATAGAGATTAGTGGTCATGAAGTTTTTGATTATGGTACTAATAATTCAGAATCGGTGGACTACCCTGAATATGGAAAACTTGTAGGAGAGGCAGTTGTTTCAGGTAAAATTGATAGAGGAATAGTTATTTGTGGTACTGGCATAGGTATTTCCATATCTGCAAATAAGGTTAAGGGCATTAGATGTGCTCTATGCTCAGACACATACTCTGCAAGAATGAGTATGGAACACAATAATGCAAATGTATTAGCTTTGGGAGGTAGAGTTCTAGGTATTGACCTGGCAAAGGAAATTGTATCAGTATGGTTAAACTCCAAGTTTGAAGGTGGTAGACACCAAAGAAGAATTGATAAAATTAGTGAAATGGAATAGTAGTTTATGATATAATATGGAAGATGAAAATTGAAGGGAGAGATGTTATGTCTAGAGTTGTAGTTATGGACCATCCATTGATCAAACATAAAATGACCATGATAAGGGATAAGAACACTGGCTCAAAGGAATTTAGAGAGTTGGTAACGGAGATATCAACACTGATGGCTTATGAAGTTACTAGAGATTTTCCACTGGAAGATATTGAGATAGAGACACCAATTACAAAGATGTACTCACCAGTTATAGCTGGGAAGAAGGTAGGACTTATACCTATATTAAGAGCAGGTCTTGGAATGGTTGATGGGATGTTGAACTTAATACCTGCAGCAAAGGTAGGTCATGTGGGTTTATACAGAGATCCAGTTACATTACAACCTGTTGAGTACTATTGTAAGCTTCCTCAAGATATTGCAGAAAGAGATCTTATCGTTCTTGATCCAATGCTTGCAACAGGAGGTTCTGCAATAGCTGCAATACAGTTCTTGAAAAATAGCGGAGCTAATAATATTAAATTAGTTTGTCTTATAGCTGCTCCTGAAGGTGTTAAGGCTGTACAAGAAGCAGCACCGGATGTGGATATATATTTAGGCGCAATAGATGAGAAACTAAATGATCACGCCTATATAGTACCCGGTTTAGGAGATGCAGGAGATAGATTGTTTGGTACTAAGTAAGGATAGGGCAGTGAAAACTGCTCTTTTTTTGTTTCCAAATTGTCTTAGTTAAAAGTTTGACTTATATCCATGGGTCATATAAAATTTAGGTATATCTACATTTGAGGAGAATTCACTATAATGAAAACACTACTAATACCCCTGCTGTTTGCAGGAGTAATATCTTTTATTGCAACACCTATAATAATAAAAATAGCTCCACTAATTGGAGCAATGGACATTCCAAAAGACGAGAGAAGAGTCCACTCTAAACCAATGCCATTACTGGGAGGAGTTGCCATGTACATAGCTACTATGGCTGCTATTTTGTTCTTCCTGCCTTTAACTAAGACCCTTATATCAATTATCATAGGGGGAACTATAATATTTTTATCAGGACTAAAGGATGACTTAAAAGGTACCACCCCCAAAGAAAAGATGTTTTACCAGCTACTGGCTAGTGTAATTGTTGTATGGGGTGGAGTTCAAGTTGACTTTATAACAAATCCTTTTGAAAGTAGTGGTACAATACTTTACTTAAGCTGGATAGGAATACCTATAACCATATTCTGGATTGTGGGAATTACAAATACCTTAAACCTAATTGATGGATTAGATGGTTTAGCAGCAGGAGTTGCATTGATTTCATCCATATCATTTGTTCTGGTTGCATCCAAATTTGGATCCACATCCATTGGTATTTTAGCAGCGATTATTGCGGGAGCAACAATTGGATTTTTGCCATTTAACTTTAATCCCGCCAAAATATTCATGGGAGATACAGGAGCTTTGTTCCTTGGGTTTATGCTAGCAATAGTTTCCATTGAAGGTGTTATGAAATCTGTTGCAACAATTGCAATGATAGTACCAATTATCATCCTGGGGGTACCAATTTTTGATACTACTTTTGCTATCTTCAGAAGATTGTTAAGCGGGAAAAACATAATGGCAGCAGATAAATCCCATTTGCATCATAGATTACTTAACAAAGGATTTTCTCAGAAGCAGACGGTTCTCATATTATATGGGATATCAGCAGTATTTGGATTGTTTGCAGTACTAGTTTCAAAGGCAAACTCAACTCAGGCAGTTTATCTTTCTGTGATTCTATTTGTAATTGCAATAATATTTGCCCTTAAAATGGGACTGTTTTCTTCAGCCAACAATAAGGAGGACCATGAATGAAAGTAATGAGTGTATTTGGTACAAGACCAGAAGGAGTTAAAATGGCTCCAATTATCAAGGAACTTGAAAAAAGAGAAGGAGTAGAGCAGGTTGTCTGCATTACTGCACAGCATAGACAGATGCTGGATCAGGTTATTAATATTTTTGGAATAAGACCAGATTACGATCTGAATATATTTAAACCGGGACAATCATTAACTGATATAACCACAAATTCCCTTAAAGGATTGGAAGATGTAATTAAGAAGGAGAAACCTGACATCTTACTTGTTCAAGGAGATACTACCACAGTATTTGCAGGTGCACTAGCAGCATTTTATCAGAAGGTTAAAATTGGACATGTGGAAGCGGGATTAAGAAGTGGCAATATGTATTCTCCATATCCAGAGGAAGCCAACAGAAAATTAACCGGTGTTCTAACGGATTTTCACTTTGCTCCAACAAGAACCAACCTAGAGAATCTTCTTTCTGAAGGATATAGTGAAGATAGAATATTTATCACAGGTAATACTGTTATAGATGCATTAAAATATGCCATTAAAGATGGTTACACTTTCTCAGATGATAGATTGAATAATGTTGATTACATAGGGAAAAAGGTAATCCTATTGACAAGTCATAGAAGTGAAAATATTGGTAAGCCTATGGAAAACATTTTCACTGCCGTAAGAGATGCTGTAAATGAACATGAGGAAGCCTTTGTAGTTTTCCCGGTACATTTGAATCCAAAAGTTAGAAGTATTGCCAATGAGATCCTTGGAGATAATGATAGAATCCTACTTATTGAGCCTATGGACTATGAACCATTTACAAATCTAATGTCAAGGGTACATGTAGTTGTAACTGATTCAGGGGGACTTCAGGAAGAAGCTCCAGCTTTAGGAAAACCAGTGTTAGTAGTAAGAGAAGAAACTGAAAGACCAGAAGGTGTTGAAGCAGGAACAGCAAAACTTGTAGGGACTAGTTACGATAATGTATATAACAATCTAAAAGCTCTGTTAGAGGATGAGAAACTCTATGAGTCTATGGCCAAAGCAGTTAATCCTTACGGAGATGGTACTGCCTCAGAAAAGATTGTTGATATAATTCTAAGTAAGTTTTAATAAATTGTCGGATAAGGTTATTTACCATTCAAGGAGGAGGAAAAGAAATGAAAAAAGCGGTAATAGTAAGTGCAGTAAGAACACCAGTGGGAAGTTATGGTGGAGCATTTAAGGATGTAAGCGCAGTAAACCTAGGTACAATAGCAGTGAAGGAAGCAATAAAAAGAGCAAACATAAAACCAGAGATGGTGGATGAAGTGATATTTGGAAACGTACTACAGGCAGGACTGGGACAGAATGTGGCAAGACAAGTGGCAATCCATGCAGGAATACCAGATTATGTAACCAGCTATACAGTAAATAAAGTATGTGGATCAGGATTAAAGACAGTGGCATTGGCAGCCCAGGCAATAAAGGCAGGAGATGCAGAAATAGTAGTAGTAGGTGGAACAGAAAACATGAGCCAGGCACCATACCTATTGCCAAACAATAGATGGGGACAGAGAATGGGAAATGGTCAGGTAATAGATTATATGGTAGCAGATGGATTAACAGACATATTCAATAACTACCATATGGGAATAACAGCAGAGAACATAGTGGAAAAATACAGTCTAACAAGAGAAGAACAAGATGAGTTGGCATGCAACTCACAAAACAGAGCAGAAAAAGCAAGGGCAGAAGGAAGATTCAAAGAAGAGATAGTGGCAGTGGAAATCCCACAAAGAAAGGGAGAACCAGTAATAGTATCAGAAGATGAGTATATAAAAGTAGGAACAACAATGGAAACCCTGGGAAAACTAAGGCCAGCATTTAAGAAAGAGGGCTCAGTAACAGCAGGAAACGCATCAGGAATAAATGATGGAGCAGCAGCCCTGGTGGTAATGAGTGAAGAAAAGGCAAAAGAATTAGGACTAAAGATAATGGCAGAGATAGTAAGCTATGCATCAGGAGGAGTAGCTCCAGAGATAATGGGAACAGGACCAATCCCAGCAAGTAGAAAAGCCTTGGAAAAAGCAGGAATGAAAATAGAAGAAATAGACCTAATAGAAGCAAACGAAGCATTTGCAGCCCAAGCCCTATCAGTGGCAAAAGATCTAAGCTTTGATATGGAGAAGGTAAATGTAAACGGAGGAGCAATAGCAATAGGCCATCCGATAGGAGCAAGTGGAGCAAGAATCCTAGTAACCCTGTTACATGAGATGGAAAAAAGAGAAAACAAGACAGGACTAGCAACCCTATGTATAGGAGGGGGCCAAGGAATAGCAATGGTGGTAAAAAGATAGATAAAGAGGGAGAGGAAAACAGATGCATAAGAGAGTAAGCATAGAAGAAGCCATAGAAAAGATAGAAGATGGAATGACCATAATGGTAGGAGGGTTTCTAGGATGTGGAAATCCCCACAGACTAATAGAAGCTCTGGCAGCAAAAGGAACAAAAGACCTAACCCTAATATGTAATGACACATCATTTCCAGAATATGGAGTAGGAAAGCTGGTAGTAAACAAGCAATTCAAGAAGATAATAGCATCCCATGTGGGAACAAACCCAGAAACAGGAAGACAGATGAATGAAAAAGAGACAGAAGTAGTCCTAGTACCCCAAGGAACCCTGGCAGAACAGGTAAGAGCAGGAGGAGCAGGACTGGGAGGAATCCTAACCCCAACAGGAGTAGGAACAGTGGTAGAAGAAGGAAAAGAAAAGCTAACAGTAGATGGAGTAGAATATTTATTGGAAAAACCTCTAAGAGCAGATGTGGCACTAATAGCAGCCCAAAAGGCAGATGAGTATGGAAACCTGGTATACTTTGGAGCAACAAGAAACTTCAACAACCTAATGGCAACAGCAGCAGAAACAGTAATAGTAGAGGTGGAAGAAGTAGTAAAAGTAGGAGAGCTAGATCCAAATGAAGTAGTGACTCCAGGCATATTTGTAAGCCACATAGTAAATGGAGGTGAGAAGTAATGGATAAGAACCAGATAAAAGCATATATAGCAAAGAGAGTAGCACAGGAGTTAAAAGATGGAGATGTGGTAAACCTAGGGATAGGACTACCAACAATGGTGGCAAACTACCTACCAGAAGGAGCAAACATCTTCTTGCAATCAGAAAATGGATTCATAGGAGTAGGACCAGTACCACTAGAAGGCCATGAAGATATGAGAGTAGTAAATGCAGGAGGTCAATGTGTGACAATACTACCAGGAGGAGTATTCTTTGATTCAGCCACATCCTTTGGAATAATCAGAGGAGGTCATGTGGATATGACAGTACTAGGAGCATTGCAGGTGGATGAGAAGGGAAACCTAGCCAACTGGATGATACCAGGAAAGATGGTACCAGGAATGGGAGGAGCAATGGACTTGGTAACAGGAGCAAAGAAGGTAGTAATAGCAATGGAGCATACAGCAAAGGGAGCAAAGAAGATACTAAAAGAATGTACATTACCCCTGACAGCGGCCCATCAGGTGGATTATATAGTGACAGAGATGGGATTTATGGAAGTGACAAAAGAAGGAATAGTATTAAGAGAGATAAATCCAGAATACAGTGTTAAAGAAGTCCAGGAAGCAACAGAAGCCACACTAATAATACCAGAAGATCTCAAGGAAATGACTGTTTAATAAATTCAGGG
>JAUWAD010000098.1 GCA_030602225.1 Bacillota bacterium
AAGCATGTTGATCCTTCTATAGAAGTATTATATTCATTTGTTGGAAATCATACTGACTCAGCATTAGCTAAGGAATTAGGATTATCTCAATTCCAGCAGGGAGCAGATGTAGTGTTCGCAGTAGGACAGAATGGACTGGGAGTAGCTGAAGCAGCTAATGATTCAAATAGATATTTAATAGGTGTGGATTACGATTACTCAGTAAGACTAGAAGATACAAACAAGGATGCAGCAGCTAAGATATTAACATCAGTTATTAAAGACTATCGTGGAATGGTTTACCCAATGCTAGAGGCTATTAATGATGGTAGCATCAATTGGGGAACTCACTCATTTATATCCCATGCTGAAAGTGGAGTATACTTGGTAAATAATGATTATACTAAGGCTATAGTAAGTGATGAAGTATGGTCAGAATATGAAAAAGTAGTAAGTGATTTAGATAGTGGTAAGATAAGTGTAAGTACAGCATTTGGAGCATCAACTGCTGATATCGATGCAGTAAAGGCAAAAGCTAAATCAAATTAATCATAATGGTAATTGGGCTCTTTTATTAGAGCTCAATTACTAATTTATTAAATGGGATTGGATTCATCAACTACTAAGAAAAGGTGAAAGGTAAGGTTCAATATGGCAATTGAAAAAAACTACTTAGATGATATTGCAATAGGTGAAGATATTCTTAGTATGCAGAATATTACCAAGATATATGAGAATGGATTTGTTGCTAATAAAAATGTAAACTTCACAGTTAAAAAGGGTGAAATACACGGATTAGTAGGGGAAAATGGTGCAGGTAAAACCACGTTGATGAAGGTGCTTTTTGGTCAGGAGATAGCAGAAGAAGGAAAAGTACTATTAGGTGGTAATGAAGTTAACATATCCAGTCCTCTTGTGGCACTGGATTATGGAATAGGTATGGTTCATCAGCATTTCATGCTGGTGGAGTCTTTAAGTGTGGCTGAAAACATGGTTCTTGGAAGTGAACCAACTAAGGGAATATCCTTTGATTACCAAGAGGCGGTAAGAAGAGCAACTGAAGTATCAAAGAAGTTTGATCTGGAAGTAAATCCTAAGGCATTAATAAGGGATCTATCAGTGGGATACAAGCAGAGAGTGGAAATACTTAAGATGTTATTACATGGAGCAAAGATATTACTATTGGATGAGCCAACGGCGGTATTAACACCCCAGGAAACTAAGGAATTATTTATTCAACTTAAACACCTTAAGGAAAAGGGTTATTCAATAGTATTTATTTCACATAAATTAAACGAGGTTAAGGAGATTTGTGATCGAATCACAGTACTTAGAAATGGTCAATCAATCAGCACCTCAGATATAAACGCAGTTACTGAACAGGACATTTCAAAGATGATGGTTGGAAGGGATGTCTTTCTAAAAATAGATAAGAATGAGCCAAGTTTTGGAGATGATGTGTTAAAGGTCTCAAACTTAAGCTTTAAGAATAAGTTTGGACTATATGCATTTAAGGATTTGAACTTTACCATAAGAAAAGGAGAGATCCTTGGAGTAGCTGGTGTAGAAGGAAATGGTCAATCAGAGCTTGCGGATGTATTAGCTGGATTAGAGACAATTCAGGATGGAGAAGTAATGGTAAATGGAAGATCCATCAAGGATTTGACAATTAGAGAAATCAGGGAAGAAGGAGTAGCTATAATACATGAGGATAGGATGACCTATGGTGCATCTTCAACTCAAAGCATCAAGGAGAATATTCTTTCAGACAGATTCTATAAGGATGAATACAAGAAACATGGATTTATAAATTGGAAGTATGTAAATGAAAAGGCAAAGGAACTAATAAAGAGCTTTTCAGTAAAAGCAGATGGATACGATGCCCAGGTTAGAACACTATCTGGTGGAAATATTCAAAAGGTTGTAGCTGCCAGGGAGTTCACATCAAATCCCAAGCTGTTAATTGCATGTCAACCCACAAGGGGAATAGATGTGGGGGCAGCAGAGTTAATAAGAAAGAAAATGATAGCACTAAGGGATGAAGAAAAAACAGCTACCCTTCTGTTTTCAGCAGACCTTGCTGAACTTCTTAGTATTAGTGATGGAATAATAGTAATGTATGGTGGAAGAATCACTGCATACTTCCCAGATGTTTCTGAGTTAAATGAAGAAATACTAGGGGAATATATGCTAGGATTAAAAACCCAGAGTCTTGAAGTAGCAGGAGGTGTTCTAGTTGATTAATAGTACCAAGATAAAAACTACAAAACAAATAGAAGGTAACTTTAGAATCATAAGAACACTATTTGCAGTACTTATAGCACTGGTATTTGCTTTCTTTCTTATTGCCACTGTAAGTGATAATGTATTAAAGGATTTTACAACACTTTTAATTGGACCTTTGGCCAATAGCAGTAGAATGATAACGGTAATTTCAAAGATGATACCCTTACTATTTACTGGAGTGGCAGTATCCTTAGTATACTCAGCAGGACAGATAAATATTGCAGCTGAAGGAGCATTCTTTGCTGGAGCAGTGGCAGCAACATCTGTAGCATTAATAGAAGGGATACCAGCACCAATCCATATTATACTGACCATATTAGCTGGATCAGTTGTGGGAGCAATGGTAATGGGAATTCCAGCCATTATGCATGTAAAATACGATGTGGTTACAATAGTATCCTCATTGATGATGAACTATGTGGCCCTTTATGGAGGATTATACCTTATACTTAATCCCTTCAGGGATCCATTGGCAGGATTTGAAGCATCATTTCCCTTTGCCAAATCTGCCATATTACCACATCTATTTGGAAATCAGAGGCTTCATATTGGACTGATAATTGGTTTTGTGGTAGTGTTTCTAATTTCCATACTACTTTATAATAGACCCTTTGGATACTCCATAAGGACTGTGGGACAGAATAAAAAGTTTGCCAATTACTCAGGCATACCAGTTAACAAGACAATAGTCTTAACATCCTTATTAGCAGGAGCAATTGCAGGGATAGGTGGAACAGTTGAAACTCTAGGAAATTACAGCAGGTTCGTATATACAGGATTTACAAACCATGGCTGGGATGGGATAATGCTGGCTGTACTATGTAGGAACAATCCAAGATTGATTCCCTTTGCTGCATTCTTCTTGGCATATCTTAAAACCTCAGCAGATTCACTGAACTTAACATCAAAGATACCTCCTGAGATCATCAGTGTTATTCAGGCAATCATTATTATTTTCATTGCAGCTGAAAGATTCCTGGCAAAATGGGAGCATAGAAAAATTGTTGCCAACTCACAAAGAGCATTGGCAATTGAGAAAGGAGAGTAACCATCATGCTAGATTATATTTTTTCGGTGAACTTTATATTCGCAGTGATTCGTATGGGTACTCCTCTTTTATTCGTTGGGATGGCAGCTGTAATAGGTGCAAAAGCCAATATTCTATGTATAGCATATGAAGGGATGATGTTATTTGCAGCCCTAGGTGGAGTAATAGGAAGTGCTTATTCTCAGAACATATTTGTGGGAATGATAACAGGGATATTAGCAGGATCAATAATTGCGACCATATTTGCATACTTTGTACTTTACCTTAATACTAAACCACTGCTTACAGGATTAGCCTTAAATACATTTGGTACAGGTGGAACTGTATATATAATGTATCTATTAACTGGAATGAAGTTGGATACATCATCATTGGCAAGTTTACAGTTTCCAACAGTCCATATTCCAATAATTAAGGATATACCATTTATTGGACCCATGTTATCTGGACATAATTTCTTGTCATATCTTGCTTTTGTAGTTGTAATTGCGGTATGGTACTTTATCTTTAAAACAAAGATGGGTTTGAGGATAAGAGCAGTTGGAGAAGATCCAGATGCTGCTGCATCTGTGGGGATAAATGTTAAGAAGACAAAGTTTATTGCCATGATAATAAGTGGTGTTATTGCTTCATTAGGTGGACTTTTCATGTCCATGGGATATATGCCATACTTTACAAATGCCATGACTGCAGGCAGAGGATTTATTGGTATTGCAGCTCAAAATCTAGGAAGGGGCAATCCCATATTTACAATGATATATACCCTTGTGTTTGGTGGGGCAATGGCAATTGGAAATACAGCACAATCCTTTAGATTACCATCTCAGTTTGCATCTATGACTCCTTATCTAGTAACATTAATAGGATTAGTAGTGATCGGTTCAAGAAATAAGAAGCTTAAAACTAAAAAGCAGAATATAAAATAGATGTTATTAGTTAATAACATTTGATTTTCAAGGGACTCATTAATATAGTTGTAAAAAAATGGGTTATAAATATGTTATAATGAAAAGGAGAAAATATGAAAGTATCGGCAGAAAATCCAAAATTTAATGATAAAGCACCTCACCTTTTATGTGGAAAGGGAGATATAGCTGATGTAGTACTTCTGCCTGGAGATCCTGCAAGGGTAGAGATGTTTATAGATTTGTGTGATGATTTTAAGATTATCGCTTCCAATAGGGAATACACAATTGGTACAGGAACATATAAGGGTTATCCAATTAGTGTATGCTCCACAGGTATTGGAGCACCATCTACAGAGATAGCTGTAATTGAGCTTATAGAATTAGGGGCTAAAGCCCTAATTAGAATTGGTGGGACGGGAGTATTGAAATCGGAAGTAAATCTAGGGGATATGATAATTACCACAGGAGCAATGAGATTAGGTGGGGCAAGTAATTTTTATGCACCTCCAGAATACCCTGCAGTTGCATCCTTTGAAGTAGTACAATGTTTAGTGGATGCTTGTGAAGAAGCAGGTGTTGATTATTGGAAGGGAATTAGTGCTTCCATTGGTTCTTTCTTTGCAGGTCAAGGGAGAAAGGCTATTGGTAGGACTTTCCATGATCCAAATTTATTGGATAATTATAGAAGACTAAATATCCTTAATATGGAAATGGAATCAGAGACAATTCTTACTTTAAGTAGTCTATTTGATGTATATGCAGGAACATTCTGCGCAGCCCATGCCAACAGGGAAACGGATGAATGGCTATATGAGTTTGGTCCAGCTCAAGTAAAAATGAGTAAGATAGCCTTGGAGGCTGTTGTTTTACTATATCAGAGATATTTAAATAAATAGCATTATTAGAAGAGGGGAGATAGGATGCAATTAGTAGAAAG
The DNA here is from genome assembly GCA_030602225.1 of Bacillota bacterium. Taxonomy (GTDB): domain Bacteria; phylum Bacillota; class Clostridia; order Tissierellales; family Tissierellaceae; genus Gudongella. The sequence continues at coordinate 5,159 of JAUWAD010000098.1, forward strand.
AACTTTAGATGTATTACTTACACTTAGTAAGGAAAGTGATGGTCTGTCTGTATCTGAATTGGCAGAGAAAATCAACTTACCTAGCAGCACTACCCATAGAATACTTAATGCATTAAAGAAAAGACATTTTGTAATGCAACTAAGTGAGTCTAAAAAGTACAGATTGGGATATAAGGTTTTGACATTAAGTAGCAATATGATCAAAGAGGATAATTTAGCATTGACTGCTAAGCCTTTTATGAAGGAGTTAGCTCTAAAAATCAATAAGACCGTAGCCCTATGTGTAATTGAAAGTGAAAGTTTAATATGTCTAGATTATGTGGAAAGTAAAGATACATCCATGTTCATGGTAAGAACAGGATTTGCAATGCCCCCTCATGCCACATCAGCAGGTAAAGCAATACAGGCATTTATGCCAATAGATATAGTACAAAGAATATACTTAAGCAATCATGATAAACTGACCAGTAATACAAAGACTGACTTAGAGGAATTCATGAAGGAACTGGAACAGGTTAGAAAAGATGGATATGCTATTAGTGATGAAGAACTCCAATTAGGAGTCCAAGGAGCAGCATCACCCATATTTGATTTCAACAGAAGGGTTATCGGGGCTGTATCATTTACAGCACTTAAGTCAGATAATAGTCTGACGGAAGAGAATCTAGGATTATTGAAGGAGTATGCAAGGATGATCTCCCAAAGTATTGGGGGGTAAGATAAATAATAAGTTTTTGATTAGTCCCATAATGGATATTGATATGTTCATTATGGGATTTTTTGATCTGAGAAATGGAAATATTAAAAATGCAAAAATAATCTTGAGTATTTAATTATTAAAGCAAGTATTGACACGTGTTTAAAACACGTATATAATTATATTAAGAATAAGTAACACCTTTTATGAGTATACGTTTCGGGTTGGAACTGCTTTGAAAGGAAAATACTTCTTAGGAGGACAGTTATGACTTATTCTTATAAAGAGGTAGTGAAAATCTTAAAACAGAACGGGTGGCATCTAAAGAGAACAAATGGCTCCCATGAAATCTATGCTAATTCAGAAGGGAAAACTTGTCCTATAAAGTGTACAAGTAAAGACATTCCAATAGGGACATTAAAGAGCATAGAGAAGATCACGGGGATTAAGTTTTAATCCCTATCCTCTTTTGGTAGTAGGAACCTAATGATTTGGAGGTATAATTATGAAAAATAGATATATTTATCCAGCTGTAATTCGATTTGAAGATAATTCTTATATAGTAAATTTTCCTGATATAGAAAATTGTTTTACTTTTGGTGTAAATTATGAAGATGCAATAGATAGTGCTAGAGATGTCTTAGAGTTATGTCTATATGATATGGAAAAAGATGGCTTATTTATACCAGAAGCATCACCGTTAAACTCTATAAAATTAGGAGCCAATGAGTCAATAGTATTAATTGAAGTATGGATGATACCCGTAAGAGATAAAATGGAGAATAGATCAGTAAAAAAGACATTGACTATTCCAAAATGGATTAACGATATAGGTATCGAGAATGATTTAAATTTTTCACAGTTGCTGCAGGCTGCAATAAAAGAAAGATTAGGTATAAACAAATAGGAATAGGAGTATTAAGATTTTAAAATAATCACTGCAATAGACAATTCCCCTTCTTGAATCTAAGCAAGGGAGTCAATTTTGGCAAGCTCTATAAGTTAAGATTTATTAGATTAAAGAATCGACCTCAAGTCACAAAATACCAATTTTGTGACTTATTTATTTAAACG
>JAUWAD010000034.1 GCA_030602225.1 Bacillota bacterium
CAATATAAAAAACGAAGCCATAAGACTTCTAACCGCAGGGACTGCGGGGGTAGCCTAATAATAAAGCGACCATTAGGTCGCTGTTCTTAGGAATCTCCCACTTCAAAATGGCTTTGCTGTTTAAGTGGGGGTAGTTCAAAAGGAGTGATTAAATGAGCAGTGCTGCATTTCACAAAAAAAGAGAATATCTTTTGACTAATGACAATTTATATAAAAGCACTATATATCTAGCATGGCCAGTGGTTCTTCAGTCAATTTTGCAGGTTTCCGTTGGAACAGTGGATATTAAGATGGTTGGAACTCTTGGTGTTGATGCCATATCAGCAGTTGGTACAAGTAGAAATGTAATTATGATACTGATGGTTCTTGTAATGGCTATTTCTACTGGAACAACGGCAATGGTAGCTAGATTTATTGGAAAGAATGATGACCGTAATGCAAGTATAAGTGCAGGACAGGCATTTATGCTATCAATTTTATTATCTATGATCATAGTTCCATTGGGAATGTTGACTAATGAATATAGTTTAAGACTATTGGGTGTTGATGATAATGTTTTAAGTCTCGCAATGGGATATATGAGAGTATTCTTTATAGCAATTCCATTTTTTTTACTATATTTTATGGCTAAATCAATTTTTCAAGGTGCAGGGGATACCAGGACTCCTTTGTGGATTGATATTATAATGAATCTAGTAAATGTGGGGGGTAACTTTGTATTCATATTTGGAATGTTTGGTTTTCCCTCATTTGGCGTTGCTGGAGCAGCAATGGGAACAGCTTTGTCTAGAATAGTTGGAGCAGCTCTTGGATGGGGAGCATTACTCAGTGGTAAGTTTGATATCAAGGTTGAACTAAAAGATATGTTTAGACCCATATGGAAGGTTTCAAGCCAGATAATAAACATAGGAATACCAGCAGGGTTACAAGGTATTTCTAGAAATGCATCCACCTTTGTATTATTTGCCATACTTGCAAGAACACTTGATTCTGCCAACGCAGTACCTGCATTTGTTATAGGAACAAATCTTAACCAATATGCATTAATGCCCGGTTTGGCAATAGGTACAGCGGCAGCTACTCTTTCTGGAATGAATCTTGGAGCAAAGCAGTATGATAGAGCTGAAGCAAGTGGAAGGGCAACGGCAGTTCTTGGAGCTGGGGTAATGTTATTTATTTCAGTAGTATTCTATTTATTTGCAACCCCATTTATAAATTTCTTTCTGGATGTACCAAATGATGAGGTTGTAAGAATAGGAACCCAGTTCTTACTGTTAATTGCAATTGCAGAACCTTTCCATGCTGTGACGATTGTGGCATCTAGAACCATGCAAGGTGCAGGGTATACTAAGAAACCATTCCAGATTACTTTAATTTCCTGGGTTTTTATTAGATTAGCATTGGCTTACTTCTTGGCTATAGTTTTGAAGTTAGATTCTACAGGCGTGTGGATTGCCATAAGTGTATCTTTAATAATATCCGGGTTTATGTCGTATAGTTTGTTTAATAAAGGAGAATGGAAAAAAGTTAAAATATATTCAGTTAGTGGATAAACTCTACTCTATACATGAATACCCCTTTAGGGTATAATATGTATAGAGTATTTTTATTAATGTCATAATTTGATAATTGGAGGTTACTATGTTTGGGATAAATGTTACCATTCCTGCAGCTTTTGGTGCCGGATTTATATCTTTCTTTTCACCATGTCTACTTCCTATGATTCCTGCTTACATAATGTATATAACAGGGGTTGATTTGGAAGAGGATCTGAGCAAAAGAAGATTGAAGGCTTTAGTGAGGACATTATTCTTTGTATTGGGATTTACAATAGTATTTATGATAATGGGTTCTTCAGCTAGTTTCATCGGAAGAGTATTTGCACAAAATAAAACATTGTTTCTAAGAATTAGCGGAATTGTTATAGTATTATTTGGATTGAACATGATGGGGGTTTTAAAGCTTGGGTTCTTAAGTGGAGAAAAGAGAGTGAAGTCTCCAAAGAAAATAACCAACTGGTTTAGTTCTGTACTTATGGGAATGGCATTTGCTGGGGGATGGACTCCTTGTTTTGGACCAGTACTTGCTTCTATTCTGATCATGGCTGGGGGTACTAATACTATTCAAGATGGAGTATTTTTATTGTTTATCTATTCCGTTGGTATGGCAATTCCTTTTATATTTACTGCCCTATTTATCAATGTCTTTATTAGATGGATGGAAAAGTATGAAAAATTTATGAGGTACATGCCCCTTATTAGTGGTATAATACTAATAATATTTGGATTGTTAATATTTTTCGACAAAGTGGTAAACATTAGTAGAATCTTAATTTAGAGGTGATTTATTTGAATAAAAACAGTATAATACTTTTGTCAGTTGGATTGGTTGTATTATTAGGATTAGGTATTTTTTTCATAACAAATATGCCAGGAAGAGATGATACGCCACAAGATATGCCTGCAGTGAATGACCCTACAGGACCGGGGGAACCAACTCAAACTCCACCAACACAACCAGCAGCTGGAGAACAAACAACAGGTGGACCAAGGGTTGATGAAGATGAAGATCCAGATGACCCACATGCAGGGCATAATCATGAATTCGCAGCGGATTTCACACTTAAGAACCTGGAGGGTGATGAAGTCAGTTTAAGCGACTACAGAGGGAAATATGTATTTTTAAATTTCTGGGCCACATGGTGTGTATACTGCGATCTAGAAATGCCTGATTTCCAGGAATTCTACGAAGCAAATGAAGATCTGGTTATACTGGCAGTGAACTATAAGGAAGATCTTAAGACGGTTAAAGACTACATTGAGGATGGAGGTTACACCTTCCCAGTGGTTCTAGATTCCGATGGGGCAATTAATGAAATGTACTATGTTACTGCATACCCAACCACTTTCTTCATTGATAAGGAAGGGATTCTATTAGCATACTATCCTGGGATGCTCACTCCGGAGTTGATGGAGGAAGGACTAAAAATATTGAAGGAACACTAAGATCAGTTTAACTGGTCTTTTTTCTTTTAAAAATACTTTTTTAGTGCTATATTAATCTAGAGGTGATAACTTGAAAAAGAACAGAATTCTACCATACTTATCAGCGACTGTCTACGCTGGAATTTTTGGTCTTAGCTTTATGTTTACAAAGATTGGATTGATTCATTTTACAACTATGGAACTTATAGCCTTTAGATTTCTTTTGGCTGCCATGGTTCTGGAGTTATTAAAGGCCTTGAAGTTGATCAAGGTAAGCTTCAAGGGTAAGAATTTCAAGCTAGTTATTATGACTGCAATATTTGAACCAATACTATATTTTCTATTTGAAGTTGAAGGTGTTAGATTATCAACAACATCAGAATCAGGGCTTATGATATCTTTGATTCCCATTTTCACGGCTATTTTTGCCTTCATAATACTAAGGGAAAAGTTGAGATTTAAGCAGATTCTTTTTATAATTCTTTCAGTTTGTGGTGTAATAATCATTAATGTATTCAAGGACAAGGTTGAATTATCGGGTAACTTCAGGGGTTTAATGTTCCTTTTGCTGGCAGTTGTTTCAGCCACATTCTACAATCTATCCTCCAAGAGATCTTCAAGGGAGTTCACACCCATAGAAATAACCTATGGAATGATGTGGCTAAGTGCCATAGTTTTTAACACTATCCTACTTACAAGTAAAATATTTAATGGTGATCTCAAGGGTTATTTTACACCTTTATCAAATACACAAGCCATGCTCCCCCTGCTGTATTTGGGAATACTGTCTTCTGTGGTTGCGTTTTTTTGTGTTAACTATACCATATCAAGAATACCAGTATCCCAATCAGCTATATTCGCCAATCTTATTACCATTGTTGCAATAATTGCAGGAGTATTCATCCTCAAAGAACCTTTTGGAATAATTGATGCCTTGGGTGCATTGATGATATTAGTTGGTGTTTGGGGAACGGTTTATTTTGGTGAGAAGGACTATTCTTAAGAATTTCGTAAGATTTGCACCCATTAATTTGTAAGAATTTCCACTTATACTTGAGTTAGGTTGGAAGGAGGTGTTGATATCATGGATAATATAAATATACTGGTGGTTGATGATGATAAGGAAATTGCTAATGCCATTGAGAAGCTTTTAATTATTGAGGGTTATAGTGTTGAGAAGGCATATAATGGATTAGAAGCTATGGAGGTGTTAGTGAATAAGAGTATTCATCTGATAATTATGGATATAATGATGCCAAAATTGGATGGTCTATCTGCCACCATGCGAGTAAGGGAAGTAAAGAATATCCCAATCATTATTCTTTCTGCCAAATCTGAAGATAGTGATAAGGTGTTAGGACTTTCCATGGGAGCAGATGATTACATAACAAAACCATTTAACTCTCAGGAACTAGTTGCCAGGGTAAAAAGTCAGATAAGAAGATATATGACTCTTGGAGATATGAACAATAACAACAACAAGACTCAAATACAAAATGGAAGTCTAACTTTGGATAAGGAATCAAGATCCCTTTATGTAGATGGAGGATTTATAAAACTTACTCCAACTGAGTATGGAATTATTGATTTGTTAATGACAAATCCAGGAATTGTTTTCTCAGCAGAACAAATTTATGAAAAAGTTTGGGAAGAGCCAGCTTACTCTGTTGAAAATACTGTAATGGTTCACATTAGAAGAATCCGTGAAAAAATAGAAATCAACCCAAAAGAGCCTAAATACTTAAAGGTGGTGTGGGGTATTGGATACAAAATTGAGAAACATAAGTAGAAGCTCAATATTAAAATCTATAGCGTTTATTCTAGTTGTGGTTATGGTAGCATCCATTTCAGGCATGATAATTTATGGATATTACTCAGGTATAAATCCAGAGGTTATTTTCACTGAGGATTATGTTAATAGTGAGACCTATACTAGAGATTTTCGGGATATTGTTCATTCACTGGATATGGCTTTATCTGGTAATGATACTACAATACCCGGTGGGATCTCATACTATGGTACAAGATCAGGTCAAGTAATAGCCAGTTCACCTTCAATATCAGAAGGTGAAATTGCTAGAATTTATCAACTATATTATCAACTTGATAATGGAGTATTGACCAAGTATGAAAATGGCAATGAAGAAGTAATACTCACTAATTTTTCGCCTTCAGGCAGTAGCCTATTTTTCGTTATTCATAGTAATTTCTATGAAGAGCAACAAAATCTTTGGGAGAGTGGAAGAAATGCATTATTACCACTTGTACTATCTGGATTAGTTTTTATAGTCTTATCCCTTGCATTAATAACATATCTATTTATAGTTACAGGAAGAAAAAGTAGTGATGATGAGCTTCATTTTGGAGCCTTGGATAGATTATATACTGAAGTAATACTTGTTTTAATTGCAGGAGCTTTAGGGTTATGGATTGCAGTTGTATTTACCGGTACAGGTTATGGATCACCTAACAAGTGGATTGGGGAAGTAGTAATACATTCAAGAGAGATGATGGAAATATATATAGTCACTGGTATAACTGCATTTACAACTTTCTTTGTTGGACTTGGACTTTTATCATTGGCTAGGAGAATTAAAGGCAAGGTATTACTAAAAAGTAGTTTTGGATACAAGGTATTTTACAGAGGATTCGTCCTAATTAAGAGTTTAATTATTGGAGAAAACTTAAAGGAAAATCCTCCTACACATACCTTACACAAGAGGCAGGTTAACTTTGTATTGGTTAGTTTTGGACTGGTATTTTTAACTATGATACTTATGTTTACAGCATATCCATTAGCTTTTATCCCGCCAGCTATAGAGATTTTTGTAATATACCTTTACTTTAAATCAAACAAAGAGACATATGAGGAAATAAACAAGGAATATAGTGAAAGCTTACAAGAACAGTTAAAGGCTGAAAGAATGAAAATCAATCTTGTAACTAATGTATCCCATGATTTAAAGACTCCATTAACATCAATTATTAGCTATGTAGATCTCCTTTCAAGGGAGGAAGATTTATCAGATACATCTAGGGACTATGTAAAAATAATATCTGAAAAAGCATCAAGATTAAAAAACATTGTAGCTGATTTATTTGATCTGGCAAAAAGTACCAGTGGTGATATTAATTTGGATTTAGAGAAGCTTGATTTAAAAAAATTAGTTCAACAGACTATAGTGGATATGGAGGATTGTATTAGAGACTCTGGGTTTATAGTTAGGGAAATCTATTCAGAAGAATCAGTTGATATTTACTCAGATGGAAAAAAGCTATATAGGGTGATACAGAATTTAGTTGATAATGCTTTAAAATATTCTCTAGAGGGTAGCAGGATATATGTAGAAGTAAACAAAGATAGTGATTGGGGTATATTTTGCATAAAAAATACTGCAAACTATGAAATGGGGTTTACCAAAGAAGAAATACTACAGAGATTTTTTAGAGGAGATCAGGCTAGAAGTAGTGAAGGTAGTGGATTGGGATTGTCCATTGCTGAAAGCTTTACTGCAGTGACAGGGGGACTCTTTGATATTGAAGTTGATGGAGACCAGTTTAAGGCAGTGGTAAAATTTAAATTAGACATTTAAAAAACCAGGGAATTTATCCCTGGTTTTGCTTATACGTTGAATCTAAATAAGACCACATCTCCGTCTTTCATTATATACTCTTTACCTTCTATTCTTACCAGACCTTTTTCCTTTGCTGATGCTAGATTTCCCCCATGAGCTACTAAATCATCGTAATGAATAACTTCAGCCCTTATAAATCCTCTTTCTATATCAGAATGGATTTTACCAGCAGCTTGAGGTGCTGGAGTTCCTCTTTTGATAGTCCAAGCTCTTGCCTCTTGAGGCCCTGCTGTTAGGAAACTTATCAACCCCAGTAATTTATAGCTAGCTTGAACCAGTTTATCAAGACCTGATTGAGTCAGTCCTAAATCATTTAGAAACTCAGTTCTTTCGGTTGGATCAAGTTGAGAAATCTCTTCTTCAATTTCAGCACTTACTGCTATTACTTCTGCATTTTCAGTTTTAGCATATTCTTTAACCTTTTGAACGTATTCATTATCCTCTTCGTTGGCAACTTCATTCTCAGAAACATTTGCAACATATATAATGGGCTTTGAACTTAGTAGATTGAATGATTTTAAAATAGCTAATTCATCTTCAGTAAATTCTAAGGTTCTAACTGACTTACCTTCTTCTAGTACTTCAAGACATCTTTTTAGCACATCCACCTCTAAGGTTAATGACTTATCGCTTTTTGCAACCTTTGCTGTTCTTTCAAGTCTTCTCTCTAGCATTTCAAGATCTGATAGCATCAATTCAATATTTATTGTTTCAATATCTCTAATGGGATCAATATTCCCAGAAACATGAACAACATCTGGGTTATTGAAACATCTAACCACATGGACTATAGCTTCAACTTCTCTAATATGAGAAAGAAACTTATTTCCCAGCCCTTCTCCTTTACTTGCTCCCTTTACCAATCCAGCTATATCATAGAACTCAATTGCAGTTGGAACAATCTTTTTTGAATTATAAATCTCGCCTAATTTTTCTATTCTGTCATCAGGTACTGCAACAACTCCCACATTTGGCTCTATGGTACAAAAAGGGTAGTTAGCTGATTCAGCACCTGCATGGGTAATTGCATTAAATAATGTACTTTTACCTACATTTGGTAATCCTACTATTCCTAATTTCATAATATATTCCTCTCCAATAATTAATTTCCTGTGTCTCCAAAACCCTATTATATATTACATTTACCCAAACTTCAATTAAAATTAATAACGAAAGTAGCATCATCTTGTTTTAGTTATAGTTTTGTTATAAACTAATACTATTAGTTTAATTGGAGTGATTGAATTGAAAGAAGAAAACACTATAGCAGGAGAGGGTTGTGAAATCCTTATTCCCTTTAATGAGAGAAAGCCACTTAAGGATATAGAAAGAAGCATAATTAAAACATATCGAAAACATATCTGGACAAAGTTCATCAAGGCAATCAAAGAGTATGATCTAATTCAGGATGGAGATAGGATAGCAGTTGCAATATCTGGAGGTAAGGACAGCCTTCTTATGGCTAAGTTATTCCAGGAACTTAAGAAGAATGGAACCCAGAACTTTGAAGTTGAATATATTGCCATGGATCCAGGTTATCATAAGGATATTAAAGAACTGCTGGAGGATAATTGTTCTTACTTGGATATACCTGTTCATATATATGAGGCAAATATTTTTCAAGTGGCAGATAAAATTGCCAAGGATTACCCTTGTTACATGTGTGCAAGGATGAGAAGAGGAGCTTTATATGGAAAGGCAAAGGAGCTGGGATGTAACAAGCTTGCATTAGGGCATCATTACAACGATGTTATTGAAACTACCATGTTAAATTTACTCTGTGCGGGGAATTTCAAGACAATGATGCCAAAACTGAAAGCTCAGAATTTTGAAGGGATGGAACTTATACGACCAATGTATCTGATTGAAGAGAAGTACATTGAAAGATTTATTCAAAATGCTGGTATCTGGCCACTTAACTGTGCATGTATGGTAGCTGCTAAGAAAATAGGGAATAAAAGAAGAGAAATAAAAGAGTTAATAGATAGTTTACAGGGTAACTTTAAGAATGTGGATATGTCCATATTTAAAGCAGCTCAGAATGTTAATATGGATGCTGTGTTAGGATGGGAAAAGGATGGGGAAAAGCACTCCTTCCTAGACGAATATTAATGGGATGGTGATATAGTGAAGTTAATTTCATGGAATGTTAATGGAATAAGGGCAAACCTTAAAAAGGGATTTATGGATTATTTTAAGGAGTTGGATGCAGATATCTTTTGTCTGCAAGAGACTAAGATGCAGGAAGGACAAATAGAACTGGAGCTTGAGGGGTATTATCAGTACTGGAATTCAGCACAGAAGAAAGGGTATTCTGGAACTGCAGTATTCACTAAGATCAAGCCATTGGCAGATATGTATGGTATTGGTATAGAAGAGCATGATAAGGAAGGAAGAGTCATTACTCTGGAATATGATGACTTCTACCTGGTAAATGTTTATACACCCAATTCAAAGACTGAGTTGGAAAGACTTGAGTACAGAGGGAAATGGGAAGATGATTTCAGAAAGTATCTGAAAAAATTAGAAGAGCATAAGCCAGTTATCCTATGTGGGGATCTTAATGTCGCCCATAAGGAAATAGACTTAAAGAATCCATCAACCAATAGGAAAAGCGCAGGGTTTACCGATGAAGAAAGACAAAAGATGACAGAACTTCTAGATGCGGGATTTATAGATACATTCAGGTACTTCTATCCTGACACAGAAGATGCATATACCTGGTGGTCATATATATCAAAAGCAAGGGATAGAAATGCAGGCTGGAGAATTGATTACTTTATAGTCTCGAAGGCTTTAGAAGAAAGGCTGAAGGATGCTAAAATCCACAGTGACATAATGGGTTCAGATCATTGCCCAGTGGAACTTTTATTGAAATAAATGTAGAGAAGGGATATTATGAAGTACTCAGTAGGTCAATTGACTAGAGTTGTATTTGGTTTGTTTGTTTTTTCCATTGGAATAGTAATGACTATTAATGCTAATCTAGGGGTTGCACCTTGGGATGTTTTTCATCAAGGTTTATCAAATACTTTAGGTATTACATTAGGTCAAGCCAGCATATTGGTTGGGATTGTTATAATCTTTATAGATATAATACTTGGTCAATTAATAGGATGGGCAACTTTACTAAATATGACCTTAATTGGAATTTTTATAGATATTTTGATGTTAAATCACATAATTCCAGAGAGTACAACCATCACATCAGGAGCTGTTATGCTTTTGCTGGGAGTGCTGATTGAAGGATATGGTTGCTTCATCTATATTTCAGCTGGTATGGGAGCAGGCCCAAGAGATGGTCTAATGGTAGTATTAACTAAGAGAACCGGAAAGTCCGTAAGGATTATAAAAACCTCAATTGATGTCATTGTTGTTTTAGTAGGGATGATTCTTGGAGGGAGATTTGGAATAGGTACAATTGTAATGGCAGCTTTTGGAGGCCAAATATTCCAGTTGGCATTTAAAAGTGTGAAATTTGATATAAAGGAAGTAAAACATAGATTTATTCAGGATGATATAAAATTAATTCGACAAAAAGGTTAAGGTTGCCAAATGGCAACCTTATTTAATACTATACTAAATTATCCTTTTCTTGCTATTTCCAAGGCATCCAAATCAAACTTTTTCATCCTTAAGAAAGCTTCAGTAACTCTTTCTATCTCCTCCTTGGAACCACCAAACAAAATATCATCCATATTATCCGGAACTACTTGCCATGATACCCCAAACTTATCCTTTAACCATCCGCATGCTTCAGCATCAGGAACTGCTGATAGTCTACTCCAATAATAATCAATCTCCTCTTGATCCTTACACCTTATAATAATTGAGAAAGCTTCATTAAAGGTAAAATCGGCTTCCATGGCATTATCCATCAGATTAATTTCAAAGCCTTGGATACTCATAGAGGAGTAGTTGATTATTGCCTTGCTATTTGGTGCTTCTCCTTCATTATAATAGCTTATAATGTTCAGATTAGAATCATTGAAAACACTTCGGTAAAATTCTATTGCCTCTTGGGCTCTACCACATACATCTTTTGAGAACATCAAGCTTGGAACGATTTTTTGAGCATATGAACCCTGATCATTTAGAAGGAGTTGCCAGTTAAGCCCATACTTATCCTGAACCCAAGAATACAATTTACTAAAGGGATACTCTCCCAGTGGCATATGCTCCATGCCACCTTCTTTAAGCTCTTTCCATATACTCTTTAACTCACTTTCAGTATTACAATGAACTAATAAGTTAATGGAAGGATTGAACTTGAAGTAGGGACCAGCACTGATAGCTTCAAAATCAATTCCAGAAAGTGAGAATCTAACAATTTCTGAATTTCCTGAAGGTGTATTCTCAATTATTATGCTATCCAGATAAGATGAATCCGGGAAGACTCCTGCATAAAAAAGGGCTGCTTCCTTTGCTTCTTTGTCAAACCACAGATGTGGAATAATCTTTTTCACTTTAAACACCAACCTCTCAAAATATAATTATACATCAGTTACCTGATTTCTATTCCCAATGGGGATGATTTGAGTGGTTTTGCTGTTGACTATGTTGATAAAATCCTTTATTATTTCATAGTTATCCCCAAAATGTAGAGGGAAGAAGTATTTTGGACTAAGCTCTTGGATAAAGTACTTGCCTCCTTCATGGAAGTGATCCTGGAGTCTTGGATCAACAGGGAAAAAGGCTATGTCTATCCTCAAGCCCTTTAATCTAGAAATCTCTTCCTTAAAGGATTTTTCCATTCTCATCTTTTCTTCAAGAGTATCATCATCCCAATACCACCAATGCAGATCTCCTGCGAAAAATATATTCACACCTTCCATTTCAACTAAAAAGGATACCCCCATATCCGTGGAACTAAGTGTGCTTACCATTAAACCATTTACTTGATGTGGCTCATATGGTGCTACCATCCTTATTTTCCCATTTGACTCCAGATTTATATCATCGCTTAACACATACTGAATATTATCCTTGCCAAGGGACCATCTGAAGATCTCTTCAGAATAATGATCTGGATGGGAATGGGAGGCAAAGACTACAACATCCTTATCCTTAATTGAAATATTTCCCTTAAAGTAATCAAAGATAAGTTGATACTTTGAGCTTTCTACAGAATAACAACTGTGATATACATATTCAACCTGTAAACCTAATTTATCCAAAACTTCATCCTCCTATTTCTTCTAATGTAGTTTCTTAATACCCTTTTTTATGAATATTACATATTCTTTTCATATAATTATCACAATTTATGATTACAATATACTTAAGAAGATAAGGGAGGGATTTTAAGTGGATAATAATAGATTTGATAACAATGAAGAACTATCTGATGAAGTTAGAGAAGAAATCGCTGAAGATATAATGGAAGAAAAGAAAATGAAAGAAGAAGTTATTAGAAAACCCAAAAATAAGGTTAGTTTTTCACTTATTGCAGTGGTATTGATTTTCTCCTTGATAGGGGGATTGCTTGGGAGTTATGTAGGAGTAAATTACCTATTTAAGACAGAAGATTATGGATCATATCCAAGGGAGAGTATTGTCATTAATCCAAATGATAGTATCACAACAGTTTCAGCTGTGGCATCATCAGCCATGAGTGCTGTTGTTGGAATAACAACTGTTGAAACCCAAAGGACATTCTTCTCGGAGCAAGATGTTAGTGGTGTTGGCTCTGGAGTAATAGTTCATAAGGATGGATATATCCTTACTAATTCACATGTTGTAGCAGATGGAAATGCAAAGGAAATTAAAGTCCTATTTGAAGATGGGGAGACTTTCGAAGGCATAGTTCTATGGAATGATAGAATCCTTGATTTAGCTGTTGTAAAGGTAGAAAGGACGGATCTACCTGTGGCAGTACTTGGGAATTCAGATGATTTAGTTGTGGGGGAAGTTGCTGTTGCAATAGGAAACCCTCTAGGTTTAGAACTGGAGAGGACCGTAACCAGTGGCATTATTTCAGGATTAAATAGAAGTGTGAGAGTTGATACAGAAAATGTAATTGATAATTTAATACAAACAGATGCATCAATTAACCCTGGAAACAGTGGTGGACCGTTATTAAATTCAAGGGGGGAAGTAATTGGTATTAATACTGCGAAGATGAAATCTGCTGAAGGGCTTGGATTTTCAATCCCAATAAATCAAGCTAAACCAATAGTTGCAGAAATTATTGAGACAGGAACTTTCAAAACTGTTTTAATGGGAATTAGTGGAGTATCCCTAGTTGAGTATGAGTCCAGGTTAGGTGTTAATCTTGCTGCTGAATCAGGGGTAGTAGTCATAGAGGTAAGTAATGAAAGTCCAGCATTTAGAGCAGGAATACTACCTGGTGATGTTATACAAAATCTTGATGATGTAGAAATAACAAATATGGGACAGCTAAGAAGGGAGTTATATAAGTATAAAGTGGGAGATATGGCTATTGTAGATGTATTTAGAAATGGAGAAAATATAGAACTCCAGTTGGAATTTAGAGAGGTTAGATAATGATTGCCCTGTGGAAGAAACCACAGGGTAATTTTTTTACACAATCTTTACATTGCCATTATAAAACCTTAATGATGCATTGCTATTATTAGGATGAAAAGATAAGAGATGATTAAGGAGGATACTAAATTGAAAAATTTTAAAAAGATTTTGGTAGTAGGAGTTACATTAATAGCACTTACATTAACAGCATGTGGAGGAACTGATTCACCAGCTGGAACACCATCCCAAGGCTCAGGTCTGGAAGGTGCAGTAATAATCGATGGCTCAGGTACAGTTTATCCACTAATGGCAAATATTGCAGAAAACTACATGACTGAAAAAGAAAGCAACGTAAGTGTACAGGTAGGAAGAGCTGGATCCAGTGCTGGATTTAAGAAGTTCATACCAGGGGAAACGGACTTTTCAGATGCATCAAGAGCAATAAAAAGTGAAGAAATTGCTCAACTTGAAGAAAATGGATTTAACTACGAAGAAGACATTATGGAAATAAAATTAGCTTATGATGGTTTGACAATGGTAATTAATAAGGATAATACATGGGCAACTGAAATGACAGCTGATGAAATTGTAAAAATGTATCTATCTGGAAGCTACAATGCAGAGGATAAGGTTTTATGGTCAGATATTAGAGCAGGATGGCCAAGTGAAGAAATAAAATTCTATGGACCAAATGAAAATCACGGAACATACGAATTCTTCTATGAAGTAATTCTAGAAAAGCAGGATCTAGTAAAAACAGCAAACCTTCAACAGGAATACTCAACATTGGTTGATTTGGTATCAAGAGATAAAAATGCGATTGCATTCTTTGGGTTTGGATATTATGTGAATAATACAGATAAGCTAACAGCAGTTAAGGTTGATTTTGGAAATGGACCTGTTGAGCCTAAATTGGAAACAATAGGAGAAGAGTTGGATTATGCAGGATTTACCAGATTAGTATACACATACCTAAACCTTCAATATGCTAAGGAAAAACCACAGGTTTTAGATTTTGCTAAGTATGTCGTGTCACCAGAAGGTGCAGCCAAGATAGCAGGAGATAACGGATTTGCTCCATTACCAGCAGCAATGTATGCAGAATACTATAATTTCCTTGATGGTTTAAAATAGAGATACTATCTAAGATGGGAGTTAGATTCCCATCTTAGATTCCATTTTTTTTATATGAAGTTTAGGAGAAATGTATATGAAAAACAATGAAATTAGAGATTTAATACAACATAATATTAAGAACAAGAGCCATTTCTCAGATAAGGCAATGCCTTTATTCTTTTTAACCATGGCATTAATATCAGTTTTGACTACTTTTGGTATTGTTTATACATTGGTAGTTGATGCATTTAAATTCTTTGCAAATGTACCATTAAGTGAAGTATTTAGCACAAGATTACAGCCATTATCAGCTAATCCTTCCTTTGGAATACTTCCATTGTTAAATGGAACAATATTGACTACCATCATTGCAATGATTGTTGCTGTTCCAGTTGGTATGGCAGCAGCAATATATTTAAGTCAATTTGCATCAAAGAAGCTTAGAAAGATGTTAAAGCCTATACTGGAAATATTAGCTGGTATACCTACGATTGTTTATGGGTTCTTTGCTTATTCTGTTGTTACACCAATATTAATGACACTAATTCCCAGCCTTGAACCAAAGAATGTTCTAAGTCCAGGGTTGGTTATGGGAATCATGATTATCCCAATGGTGGCATCACTTTCAGAGGATGCCATGAATGCTGTACCATCAATTATGAAGGATGGAGCTACAGGTCTTGGATCTACTAAACTGGAAACTACTTTTAAAGTTGTGATTCCAGCAGCCATATCCGGAATCATGTCATCCATTGTATTAGCCATATCCAGAGCAATTGGTGAAACCATGATTGTTACAATTGCCAGCGGAAGTTCAAAGAGATTTACATTTGATATAACCCAATCCATGCAAACAATGACCTCATACATTGTCGAATTTACAAGTGGTGATGCAGGTAGTGGAACAGTTGGATATTATTCATTATATGCAGTTGGTTTAATATTGTTCATATTTACATTGACCATGAACCTAATTGCCCAGTATATAACCAAAAAATATGGGGAGAGGTACTAACCATGAAAGAAACTCGTTTTAATATAGATGAAAATAGGATAAAAAGAAGGATAATGCTAAATAATAGAGTTAGGGATTTATTCTCAGTAGTGATAGTATTAGTAATGGCAATTCTATTAGTACTCCTATACAGAATTGGGAAAGATAGTATTGGTTGGTTGGATTTACAATTTCTTACCAGCAATTTGTCAATTTTTCCTGAAAAAGCAGGTATTAAGGGAGCAATAATCGGCAGTTTATACATGATGCTTGTAGTTATTCCCATTACCCTTATTTTGGGAGTTGCAACTGCTATTTATCTGGAGGAGTATGCAAATGATGGTAAAGTTCAAAGATTTATCAAGATAAACATATCCAATCTTGCCAGTGTTCCATCAGTAATATTTGGATTGTTGGGATTAACGTTTTTTTCCAGAATGCTCAACCTTGGATCCAGTATCCTAGCAGGAGGATTGACTATGTCACTTCTTGTATTACCAATAGTTGTTGTAGCAGCTCAGGAAGCATTAAAGGCCGTTCCAAGCTTCTTAAGGGAAGCCTCATATGGAATGGGAGCAGATAAATGGACAACTATCTGGCGTGTTATACTACCTGTTGCTCTGCCAGGAATTTTAACTGGAGCAATTTTAGCCATGTCAAGAGCAATTGGAGAAACTGCACCCCTTGTAGCATTGGGAATTCCAACTTTACTTATGAGAATCCCCAACAGTTTAATGGATAATTTCACTGTTTTGCCAATTCAGATTTATTATTGGACATTGGATAGTGTATTGACAAGGGAGTATACTTTCTTGGCAGCAGCGACTATTGTAGTACTACTAGTAACATTATTTATTCTAAACTCAATTGCCATAGTAATAAGAAATAAGTTCCAGAAAACATTTTAATCGGAGGAAGTATTATGAAAGATAACAATATGGATATAGTATATGATGTAAAAGGTTTAAATCTTTGGTATGGTGATAATCAGGCATTAAAGGATATAAACATGAAGATTGAGAAAAACAAGATAACAGCAATTATTGGTCCTTCCGGATGTGGAAAATCCACTTTCGTTAAGACTCTTAATAGAATGATTGAAAATGTTGATGGAGTAAGGACTTCAGGGGAAATACTATACTATGGCGATGATATATTTACCAACAAGCTGAAAGTGGAGGAGTTAAGGACAAGGGTAGGAATGGTGTTTCAAAAACCCAATCCATTCCCAAAATCAATTTATGAAAATGTGGTTTATGGACCAAAGATCCATGGAATAAAGGACAAAAAACTTCTGATGAAAATTACAGAGGAGAGTTTAAGAGGAGCAGCTCTTTGGGATGAAGTAAAGGATAGATTGAATGAAAATGCATACAGTTTATCAGGTGGACAGCAACAGAGACTTTGCATTGCCAGAAGTATGGCCGTAAATCCGGAAGTTATCCTTATGGATGAGCCCACATCTGCCCTTGATCCAGTGGCTACCATGAAGATTGAAGAACTAATGGAAGATTTGAAAAAAGATTACACAGTGGTAATTGTAACTCATAATATGCAACAAGCTGCAAGAATATCTGATAAAACGGCATTTTTTCTAAATGGAGAGTTAATTGAGTTTGACGTAACTAGTAAAATTTTTGGCACTCCTAAGGACCAAAGAACTGAAGATTATATAACAGGAAGATTTGGATAAGAAAAGCCTTGCTAATTAGGGTAGCAAGGCTTTTAGTTACTTAATATAAAATTCTTCAATATATTCTTCGTAAGTCATGCTTCTATCTCTAAAACCATCTTTGGTTATTTCGATGATTCTATTTGCTATTGTTTCAATAAACTGGTGATCGTGGGAGGTAAACAGAATATTGCTTTTAAAGTCCCTCAATCCGTTATTTACTGAAGTTATTGACTCAAGGTCAAGGTGGTTTGTAGGTTGATCCAGAATCAATACATTTGCTTCTTTAAGCATCATTCTTGAAAGCATACATCTTACCTTCTCTCCTCCAGAAAGAACTTGTGCTTCCTTTAGCGCTTCTTCTCCAGAGAATAACATTCTACCCAAGAAACCCCTTAAATATATTTCACTTTGTTCAACTGAGAACTGCCTTAACCAATCCACTAGAGATAGTGATACATCTTCAAAGAAGTGAGAGTTATCTTTAGGAAAATAAGAGGTGGTTATTGTTTGTCCCCACTTAAAGGTACCACTATCCTGAACTTCTTCACCTGTCAATATCTTAAATAAATGGGTAATTGCCAGTTCATCACCAATAAAGGCTATCTTATCATTTTTGTTTACTCTAAAGGATAAGTTCTTTATTAAATGCACCCCATCAACAGTCTTATTTAAGTCCTCTACTGTAAGTATTTCATTACCTACTTCCCTTTCCATTGTAAAGCTTACGAAAGGATATCTTCTTGAAGATGGCATAATATCATCAAGAGTGATTTTCTCAAGTAATTTCTTTCTTGAAGTAGCTTGCTTTGATTTTGATGCATTGGCAGAAAAACGAGCTATAAAGTTTTGAAGATCCTTTATCTTTTCTTCCTTCTTCTTGTTCTGATCTCTCATCAAGCTAAGGGCTAATTGACTTGATTCATACCAGAAGTCGTAATTTCCTACAAACATCTTTATTTTACCAAAGTCTATATCAACCATATGAGTACAAACTTCATTAAGAAAATGTCTATCATGGGATACAACTATAACAGTTCCCTCAAAGTCTCCTAAGAAATCTTGTAGCCATCTAATGCTTTTAACATCCAAGTGGTTAGTAGGCTCATCGAGAATTAGGATTCCAGGTTTTCCAAAAAGAGCTTGAGCTAGAAGAACCTTAACCTTTTCATTACCAGTCAACTCTTTTACATCCTTATCATGTAAACTAGTTGGGATACCAAGACCCTGAAGCAGAGAAGACGCTTCGCTATCAGCGCTCCAGCCATCCATTTCTGCAAACTCCCCCTCTAATTCTGATGCTTTAATTCCATCTTCATCAGTGAAGTCCTCTTTAGCATATAATGCATCCTTTTCTATGGAAATGTCATATAGTCTTTTATTTCCCATTATAACTGTCTGAATAACATTAAAATCATCATATTCATAATGATCCTGCTTTAAAACACTCATTCTCATATTCTTGCCGATATTTATTTCACCTGTATCTGCCTCAATATCTCCTGACAAGATTCTTAAGAAAGTACTCTTTCCAGCACCGTTGGCACCAATAACCCCATAGCAGTTTCCAGGGGTAAATGTTAAATTTACATCTTCAAATAGCTTTTGAGCTCCATAACGAAGACTCACATTATTTACACTAATCAATATATTCATCCTTTTCTTTAATATAATCAAGCTATTATACCACATATAAATAATTAATCCAAATAATATAATAGGAAATTATTAGTTTCAACAATCAGGTATAATTGACTTCCAACTACTTCAGAGATAATTTTATCAACATATAAGATTTGTTAATTTTTGGGGTATTGTAATAAGAAATTTCTTAAGTAAATTACTCAGAAGTAATAATATTATTATTCTTCTTTTTACAATCGATAGATAAGCTTAGGCGTTTTATTTCCTTCTGATATTAAAGAATCTATTTCAGTAAAAATAGTTGCTCCTAATTTTAAATAGAATTCCCTTGCATCCGGACTAGTTATAATGGTAAATTCTCTAATGCCTAGTTTTTTACATTCTTCAAGTGCATGCTTCCATAGCATTGTTCCATATCCTTTCCCGATATAATTGGGATCTATGAATAGATACTCTAAGGAGACCTCATCATTTAATAATATTCCATAAAAGCCTATTATTGTCTCATGGTCCTTTAGTATATAAGTTGGATAATTTAAAATAAATTCTTCAGTGACTAAGTATATTTCTTTAAATTTAGCCATAAAATCGGAACTGTAGCCCCAATAAGATTCAGATCTTATTTCTAGACTAGCTAAAAAACTTGCATCTTATGGCGAGGCACTTACTATTGTGATCATAGGTTAAGCTCTCCTTCAAAAAAATTATTAACATGTATAGTTTTACTTTGAATACAACTAATTATTATGTTAGAACTAATTGTTTCTGCCATCTATCATATCACAACAAGTAAAATCCCAGCAATTAAGATAATCTTAACTTCTGGGATAATAATGAATTTAGCTCCATATACCTACGCTCTTATATTTTAATGTATTTTTTACATTCAAATTTGTTGCATATACAAATTTCTTAAAACCAATCCAGGTAAAACATGATAATGCAGCTATTGTTCCCAACCTACCACCAACTCCAAGATAGGCTGAACTGGCAAGTATAAAGAGCATAGCAGTTATTGTTGAAACTATAATCATTTCCCAAATGTTAGGAATGTTCTTAACTGCTACCATTCCAGCATAGGATGAACAAGCTGCTACTACCATTAAGCTAGTTCCAAATTCTCCAAAGAAGTGTGGTAAAAATATTCCTGATACTAAAGTTACAATAGCTGAAGCAAATACAGGTCCTTTTTTAAGATTGTTGGAAATTAAATAGGTTAAAATTCCTGATAAAATAGATACTAAAATAATCGATAATATCTCCATTATGTCGTCCTCCTAAGAAAATAGTCCAGTTAAAGCTCTTGTTATTAATGATGCCATTGCTGCTGTTGTACCACCTTTACCACCTATACCAGCATATATTTGTGTTGTTCCAATTATTATTATTCCTACTATCAACCCACCAGTTAAAGCAAAGAATACATTAGGGATAATCAACTGAGAGCTCATGCCCACAAAGGAAGCAGTATAAGTAGCCCCAGCCAAAGGTGCAGGTAATAGCAAAGCGGAAAAGACTCCCACAAGACCACTGGAAATAATTGCACCATAACCCATATGATGATTCAGGAAGTAAGTTATTGTAACTCCAAGTACTGTACATACTATTATATTTAATTTACTTCTAGTTATTTTCATATAAACTCCTAATTTTTAAGTTCGTTAAAGTGGTCTATCAAACTAATGGAAAAGAAACCTCCGATGAAAAACAATATGGCTAAAGTTGAAAAACTTAAATTCTCTATTAAAGTTGAAACCAATAATCCTGAACTGGTAATGACAAAGGCAATAAGCCCGATAAGTTTTATAATCATAAATTCCTCCATAAAATGGTGTGTATAATTATATTAATATGTTGATAAAATATTGTCAATATATTAATGAATAATTTACTATAATTTTTTATATACTCTATGTGAATTAAAAATGAAGTTTTAGAAATATCTGACAAATGACTTAAAAACTCATCTTTCAGCCATA
>JAUWAD010000018.1 GCA_030602225.1 Bacillota bacterium
GGTAAAGGAAATAGAAAGAGCGGGAATCCCAGTAGTTCACATTTGTACTGTAGTTCCAATATCACTAACAGTTGGTGCAAACAGAATAGTACCAGCAATTGCAATACCTCATCCCCTTGGAAATCCAGCTATGGATCCAGCTGAGGAAAAAGCATTGAGAAGAAAGATTGTTGAAAAAGCATTAAAAGCTTTAACTATAGAAGTTAGTGAGCAGACAGTATTTGATAAATAGTAATAGACATTGAATGGGTGATACTAATAGCATCACCCATTCCTATAATAAATAATTAATGGAGGTGACTCAATTGAGTTATTCAGTAGTAAAAGGTACGAGCTTTGTATTAATTCAGGCACCAGATATGGTACTTCACAATGGTACGACACAAACAACAGAAAAATACTTGAATCCAAATTCAGAGTATCTTAAGAATTTACCAAATAGTTTAAGAAGTTTTGAGAAGGCTGTTGACTACCTACCAAACCAGGTATATATAGGCAACTATAGTCCAGAGTCATTAAGAGAAAACCCACAACCATGGGTCGATCTAAGTTTAAACAACCCTAGTAGAGATGGAAAATTTGGGGAGATAATGCCACAAGATGAGTTTATAGGATTAATTAAAATTGTTGATGCCTTTGATTTGGTAAAATTGACAAAAGAATTTACCTCAAAGGTTAAAAAGGAACTTACAAGCCATCCTCTAGTTAGTGACGAGTTAGTTGCAAAACTAAAGGATGGAGATGATTTCAGTGATATCGAAAAATTCATCAATGAGCAACATGCTGAGCCAATTTACTCCAACAATGTAGTGGTTGGATGTGTTAAGAGAGCCCATGATGTGGATGTTAACCTAAATGCACATGTAATCTATGAAAACCTAGTATCTAAGGCTTCTGGAGTATTGGCAGCCCTTCATTTGCTAGATAAAGTCGATATCAATCCAGATGATATAGAATATGTTCTTGAGTGCTCAGAAGAAGCATGTGGAGACATGAATCAAAGAGGTGGCGGTAACTTTGCAAAGGCTATCGCTGAAGTTGCTGGACTTAAGAATGCTTCTGGCTCAGATGTTAGAGGATTCTGTGCAGCTCCAACTCATGCTATGATTTCTGCAGCTTCTATGGTTAAAGCAGGAACATTTAAGAATGTATTAATCGTATCAGGGGGATCAACTGCTAAACTAGGTATGAATGGTAAGGACCATGTAAAGAAAGGTCTTCCAATACTTGAGGATGTTATCGGTGGATTTGCTGTATTAGTTAGTGAAAATGATGGAACTAGCCCAATACTAAGAACTGACTTAGTTGGAAGACATACAGTAGGTACTGGTTCATCACCACAGGCAGTAATTACTTCATTGGTTACAGAACCATTGGATAGAGGAAACTTAAAGATAACTGATATTGATAAGTATTCTGTAGAAATGCAGAATCCTGATGTAACTAAGCCGGCAGGAGCAGGAGATGTTCCAAATGCTAACTACAAAATGATTGCAGCTTTGGGAGTTAAGCGTGGAGAGTTGGAGAGAACAGCTATTAATGACTTTATCATTCAACATGGAATGGAAGGTTGGGCACCAACACAAGGACATATTCCATCAGGAGTACCTTATGTTGGATTTGCTAAAGAAGAAATAGAAGCTGGAAATATAAATAGAGTTATGATTGTTGGTAAGGGTAGTCTATTCTTAGGAAGAATGACAAATCTATTTGACGGTGTTTCAATAGTTATGGAAAAGAATCCTGGAGTGATGGAGGAAAGCAAGGGAATCTCAGAAAATGAGGTTAGAAGTCTAGTAGCTGAGGCTATGAGAGATTTTGCTTCACATCTACTTCAAGGCTAGAGGTGATAATATGTCTGAAAACAATGTAAAATCAATGATAGGCAAGGTTTTTAATGATATTGCAAATGCCATGGAGACGGGTCAATTTGGCCAAAAGGTAAGAGTTGGTATTACAACATTTGGTAGTGAGCTAGGCGTTGAGAATATGGTTCTTGGAGCTGAAATGGCACAAAAGAGAGATAGTTCAATAGAAGTTGTCTTGATTGGACCTAAAGTTGATTCTGCACTTACACAAGTTGTGGTTGAAACTGAAGAAGAAGGCTATAAAGTGATGGAATCAATGCTTGATAGTAAGGAGATTGGTGCATGTGTTACACTCCACTACAGTTTCCCAATTGGTGTTTCAACAGTTGGTAAGGTTGTAACTCCTGGAAAAGGTAAAGAGATGTTCATCGCTACAACTACTGGAACTTCTTCATCTCATAGGGTTGAGGCTATGGTTAAAAATGGAATCTATGGGATCATTACTGCTAAGGCAATGGGACTAAAAAATCCTACCCTTGGTATATTAAATGTTGATGGAGCAAGACAAGTAGAAAGAGCATTCAAGGATCTAATTTCAAAAGGATATGATCTTAGATTTACTGAATCAACAAGAGCAGATGGAGGCACTGTTATGAGAGGTAATGACCTTTTGGCAGGAACCCCTGATGTTATGGTAACAGATACTTTAACTGGTAATATTATGATGAAGGTATTCTCATCATATACCACTGGTGGTAGCTATGAGTCACAAGGCTATGGCTATGGTCCTGGTATTGGAGAAGGTTATGAAAGATTAGTACTAATACTATCTAGAGCCTCAGGATCTCCAGTGGTTGCAAATGCTCTTAGTTATGCAGCAGATCTTGTAAAAGGGGATGCTTTAAATGTTGCTAAGAATGAATTTGATATGGCTAATAAAGCTGGTCTTAAAGAAGTTCTAGCAGGATTAACTAAGGAAGTTAAGAAAGAAGCTGTTCAAGAAGAAGTTAAGATGCCAGAAAAGGAACCAGTAACTGGAACAATTGATGGCATTGATATCATGGAACTAGATGATGCAGTGGCTGTTCTATGGAAAAACGGAGTATATGCAGAATCAGGAATGGGTTGTACTGGGCCTATTGTAATGGTTCATGAAACTAAAGTATCAAATGCTTTGGCTATATTGGCTAAGGCAGGATATGAAGTTGGACAAGCGGAAGACTGTTAGTGAATTTAAGTAAAGCACCGAGGATTATCCTTGGTGCTTTCTTTGTGTCTAATTGTATAACAGGTATAAATTTGATATAATTAAAATTGATTCCAAAAGGAGGTTAGGAAAGTGAAGCTGAATTATGATTTAAGTCTTGAACAAAGCCAAAAGCTTATAATGACACCTGAATTACGACAAGCAATTCAATTGCTTCAGTATACCAGCCTTGAGTTAAATGAGTATTTATCAAAGGAACTAGAAGAAAACCCCCTGTTAGAGATGGAAAGACCGGTTGAAGAAATTCAAAATATTGAAAGTCTAAACGATGATAAGGACATAGACTGGAAAGAGTTTATTGAAAGCTATGATGATATAAGCTACAGAACAGAGGTGGATAGGAACCATAAGGAATATTCAATTGAATCCTTTATTAGCTATTCTCCATCCTTAAAGGATTTTTTATTTGAACAGCTTAATATGGTATCAATAGGGATTAGAGAAAAGGCAATTGCTGAGTATCTGATTCAGAACATCAATAGCAATGGATATTTGGAAAGTTCCTTAAGTGAAATTGCATTAACTCTTCAAGTATCAGTTGAAGAAGTAGAGATGATGTTATCTGTTATTCAGGGATTTGAACCAATAGGTGTTGCCTCTAGAAATTTAAAGGAATGCCTCTTAATTCAAAGCAGAGAATTAAATGATAGTAAGATAAATCTTATTATCCAAAATCATCTTGAGGATATTGCTGCAAATAGATTAGCCACTATATCCAAATGTGTAGGTATAACAATAGAGAAAGCTCAGGATTATTGTGATATAATAAAGTCCCTGGAGCCAAAGCCTGGCAGAACCTTCAGAGGCGATGGTGAAGATATTAGATACATAATTCCTGATGCAACAATTGAAGAAATAGATGGGGAATATGTTATCTTCATCAATGAAATAACAGGACCAAGATTGAATATAAACGAGTATTACAAGAATCTTATAAAAACCAGTAAAGATGATAAGACATCTGAGTTTCTACAGGAAAAATTGAACTCAGCCCTATGGATTATCAAAAGCATTGAACAAAGAAGACAGACTCTATACAAGGTTATAATGTCCATAATAACCTTTCAAAAAAGCTTCTTTAAGTATGGTGAAAAACAGTTGATACCATTAACTCTAAAAGATGTAGCGTTGGATATAGATATGCATGAATCGACCATATCAAGAGCTACCAATGGAAAGTATGTACAAACTCCTAGAGGTGTGTTTGAGCTTAAGTACTTCTTTAATACAGGACTATCTGGATCCAATGGTGATGTATCAGCATTAAAGGTGAAATCCATAATTAAAGGGATGATAGATGAGGAAAATCCTAAAAAACCATTAAGCGACCAGCTGATATCCGATGCCCTTAAATCTCGTGGAATGATTGTTTCAAGAAGAACAGTTGCAAAGTATAGAGATGAACTGAATATTCCTTCATCATCCATGAGAAGAAGATATTAACCCATGTTACCCTTGCAAAAATAAAGGGCATGGGTTATAATATTTTCAGAGGTAATTTTTTTTACCGACAGTGGGACAAAAATAATATGTAGGGACTAATTAGGTCCCGGAATGGAGGAGGTTATTTGGAATTATTAAACTTAATAAGGAAATTATCTCCTGAATCAATTATTCAAATTGAAAGAAGATACGAGATTTTAAGGACTATTAATTACAGGCAGCCAATAGGTAGAAGAGCTTTGGCCAGTGAGCTTGATATGGGAGAGCGACCCATAAGAAATGAGATAGAAAATCTAAAAACACTGGGGTTATTAAATAATAATAATATGGGTATGTATGTTACAGACGAAGGCAGCCGGTTAATTAATGATCTTGATGATTTTTATAAGAATCTAAAAGGAATTCCAGAGCTCACCAAGAGATTAAATCAGATTCTAAAGCTAAAAAAAATCATTGTTGTCCCTGGAAATTCAAGCAAGGATGAGCTTGTACTAAAAGATATGGGAAAAGCCGCTTCCAGCTACCTTATCAAAATTCTTAAGAATGATGATATCGTTGGGGTAACAGGAGGAAGTACAATGGCAAGTGTTTCAGAATCAATCTACTCAGGATTTAAGTTCCCCAATGTAACCATAATACCAGCAAGAGGTGGATTGGGCATAGACCTAAATACACAGGCAAATTCCATTGCTGCAAAACTTGGGGAAGGGTTGGGAGCCAGATATAGACTTCTCTATATCCCAGATAGTTTATCTGAGGATGCTTTGACTGCAGTTCTCAAGAATCAAGAAATAAAGGAATCCCTTGAGTTTATAAAGAATATGGGAGTGCTTTTATTTGGGATAGGTAGAGCGGATATAATGGCTATGAGAAGAAATCTTTCAAAGGAAAGGATTAACTCACTACTTAGGGATGGAGCAGTAGCAGAAGCCTTTGGACATTACTTCGATCTAGAGGGTAATGAAGTATGGGAGTATAAGACAGTAGGTATAACCTTGGAGAATTATAAAAAAATTGGCGAAGTAATTGGAGTTGCAGGAGGAGAGGATAAAGCAGAAGCTATAATCGCAGTATCATCCCTTCGCAAAGATATAACTTTAATTATTGATGAGGCTGTTGGAAACAAAATTATTAATATATTAACTTAGAATAAAGGAGGAAATATTTATGACTTTAAGAGTAGGTTTAAGTGGATTTGGCAGAATTGGTAGAGACGTGGTTAGAATTTGGGCAGAGAACGATGTTAAGGATTTTGATCTGGTAGCAATTAATGCATCGGGTGACATTAAAGATTTAGCTCATTTATTTAAGTATGATAGTTTATATGGAAAATTTGATGGTGAAATAGAAACATATGAAGGTGGGTTTATAATTAACGGAAAGAAAATTCCAGTGGTTGCGCATAGAGATCCTCTACAGATTCCTTGGAAGGACTTAGGCGTTGATCTAGTAATAGATTCAACAGGAGCTTTTAAAGATAGAGAAGGACTTTCTAAGCATCTGGAAGCAGGAGCTAAGAAAGTAATGATCACTGCTCCAGCTAAGGGAGAAGATATCACAATCGTTATGGGTGTTAATGATAACCTTTATGATCATGAGAATCATAATATAATTTCAAACGCTTCCTGCACTACCAACTGTCTGGCACCGGTTTCAAAGGTAATCCTTGATAAACTGGGAGTCAAGAAAGGTTTAATGACTACAATACATGCCTATACAAATGATCAACAAATACTTGATAAGAGACATAAGGACCTTAGAAGGGCAAGAGCAGCAGCTGAAAACATTGTTCCTACAACAACAGGTGCAGCTAAAGCAGTTTCATTGGTATTACCGGAATTAAAGGGTAAACTTAATGGGTTCTCAGTTAGAGTGCCAGTTCCTACAGTATCAATGGTGGATGTTGTATTCGAAGTTGATAGACCAACTACAGTTGAAGAAGTAAACAATTTCCTTAAGGAAGCAAGTGAAAATGAATTAAAAGGTATTCTTGGATATTCAGAAGAACCATTGGTTTCTAGAGACTTTTTAGGTGATGAAAGATCATCAATAGTTGATGCTGATTCAACCATGGTAATAGATAATATGGTAAAGGTTATTGCTTGGTATGACAATGAATGGGGTTACTCATGCAGAGTTGTTGATTTAGCTAGCTTAATAGCTTCTAAGTGGTAAACTGATAAGTCGGGTCTAAAGACCCGACTTGTAAATTAAATATGAGATTAATACTAGAGAAGAGGGTGTCCATATGTTGAATAAAAAAACATTAAAGGATTTGAACGTTTCTGGAAAATTGGTTCTTGTTAGGGTAGACTACAATGTTCCAATGGATGAGGATCTTAAAATTACAGACAATATAAGAATTAGAAGCTCCCTTCCAACTATAAATTACCTTTTGGAACATGATGCAAAAGTTATTCTCATGTCACACCTGGGAAGACCTAAGGGAGAACCTAAGTCTAAATATTCATTGGAACCTGTTGCAAAGGAACTATCCATACTACTGGGAAAAGAAGTAATATTTGCAGATGAAGATCTGGTTGTATCAGACAAGGTTAGAAATATGGCTAAAGATCTTAAATCAGGAGAAGTAATGTTATTGCAGAATACAAGGTTTAGAAAAGAAGAAGAAAAGAATGATGATGCTTTTGCAAAGGAATTAGCAGATCTTGCTGAAATTTACGTAAATGATGCATTCGGAACTTCCCACAGAGGACATGCATCAAATGTTGGAGTTTCAAAATACCTACCTTCAGCTTTAGGTTTTCTTGTCGAAAAGGAAGTCTCAATAATGGGTAAGGCTTTAGAGAATCCAGATAGACCTTTTGTTGCTATCCTTGGTGGAGCAAAGGTTTCTGATAAAATTGGAGTAATTGAGAATCTATTAAATAAAGTGGATGCGATAATAATTGGTGGTGGGATGGCTTTTACATTCCTTAAGGCAAAAGGGTTTGAAATAGGTACATCCCTATTGGAAGAAGACAAGGTGGAGTTAGCCCTTGAACTTATGAATAAAGCTAAGGAAAATGGAGTTGCTCTGGTTCTACCAATAGATGTTGTTGTTGCAAAGGAGTTCAAAAATGACACTGAGTTTAAAACAGTAAGTGTTGAAAATATACCCAATGATATGATGGGTTTAGATATTGGTGAAGAGTCCATTGAGTTATTCCAGAAGGTAATTGAAGAGTCTAAGACCATAATCTGGAATGGACCAATGGGAGTATTTGAGATGGAGAATTTCAACAAGGGTACATTTGCCATAGGAGAAGCTATGGTACGATCAGGAGCTATAACAATTGTAGGTGGAGGAGACTCTGCTTCAGCAATTGAACAAGCAGGACTAGCAGATAAAATCACTCATGTATCAACAGGAGGAGGAGCATCCCTGGAGTTACTGGAAGGTAAAATCCTCCCTGGACTAGATGCAATAAGTGAGTAAGGAGGAGTTATTTTGAGAACACCAATTATTGCTGGGAATTGGAAGATGAACAATACAATTGCCCAGGGTAAAAGATTAATTGAAGAAATAAAATCAGGAAAAATAAAAGAAGGTGTTGAAGCTGTTCTTTGTGTACCATACACCCTTATTCAAGGTGCTAAGGGTTATGTAGAAGATACAGATATAAAGATCGGTGCACAAAATGTTCATTGGGAAGAAAATGGTGCATTTACCGGTGAAGTATCTCCAGTTATGCTTAAGGAACTTGAAGTTGATTATGTTATCATCGGTCACTCAGAAAGACGACAGTACTTCAATGAGACAGATAAAACTGTAAATCTAAAAGTAAAGGCTGCTATAAAGGAAGGTATAACCCCTATTGTTTGTGTGGGTGAAACCCTAGAGCAAAGAGAAGAAGGAGTTCACATTGATTTGGTTAAGAATCAAGTGATCGAAGCATTTGAGGGAGTGGTTGAGGAGGCTGTAGCTAATTTAGTAATAGCCTATGAGCCTATTTGGGCTATTGGAACAGGGAAAACTGCCACATCTGATCAAGCAGAGGAAATGTGCAGACTCATAAGGGAAACTATAGAATCTATATATGATATAAAGACAGCTCAGGCGGTAAGGATTCAGTATGGTGGAAGTGTAAAACCAGATAATATAGTTGAATTGATGGAAAAAGAGAATATAGATGGTGCTTTAGTTGGAGGAGCTAGTTTAAAGGCTGAGGACTTCCTAAAGCTTTTAAACTATTAATGGAGGATTATTATGACTAAAAACCCTGTGATGTTGATGATTTTAGACGGATTTGGTTTGGGCAAGGATTATCCAGGTAATGCAGTTAGATTGGCGAAAACTCCGAATTTTGATAGAATCATTAGTGAATATCCCCATACTACACTGAAAGCAAGTGGGATGTCAGTTGGCCTTCCAGAAGGTCAGATGGGTAATTCTGAAGTTGGACACTTAAATATTGGATCAGGAAGAATTGTATACCAGGAATTAACAAGAATTACTAAGGAAATTCAAGATGGAGGATTCTTCTTAAAAGAAGAATTTTTAATGGCTATAAAGAATGCAAAACAAAAGAATACTGCAGTTCATTTAATTGGATTAGTATCTGATGGAGGAGTTCATAGTCACAACACACATCTTTATGGTTTACTGGAGTTGATGAAAAAACAAGACATGAAGGATGTTTTTATTCACGCCATACTTGATGGTAGAGATGTTGCGCCAACAATTGGAAGTACACATATAAGAGAACTTCAGGAAAAGATTGCAGAAATAGGTGTGGGTAAAATCGCCACGGTATCTGGAAGATACTATACAATGGACCGAGACAAAAGATGGGAAAGGACAAAACTTGGATATGATTCCATAGTAAAAGGTGAAGGTCATAAAAGTATGGATCCTGTTCTAGCCATTGAGAACTCATATAAAGATGGCATAAATGATGAGTTTATGATTCCAACTGTAATAACAGAGGAAAATGAACCTGTAGCTGTGGTAAATGATAATGACTCGATTATTTTCTTTAATTTTAGACCTGATAGAGCAAGACAGATTACAAGAGCCATAGTTGATGAAGATTTTGATGGATTCAACAGAGATAAAAAGGTAGACACCTACTATGTAACCATGACAGAGTATGATAAGACTATAAAGAATGTTCATGTAGCCTATAAGAATGAGGGTCTTGCTAATACATTAGGTGAATATATAAGCAATAAAGGTTTAAGTCAGCTTAGAATTGCTGAAACAGAAAAATATGCCCACGTAACATTTTTCTTTAATGGAGGTAGAGAGGAACCTTTTGAAAATGAAGATCGAGTTCTAGTTCCATCTCCCAAGGTAGCAACTTACGATTTAAAACCTGAAATGAGTGCTTTTGAAGTGAAGGATGAAGTTATTGATAGAATTAAGATGGAGAAGTATGATCTTATAATCCTTAATTTTGCCAACCCGGACATGGTAGGTCATACAGGAGTTATTCCTGCAGCAATTAAAGCTGTGGAAACAGTGGATGCTTGTCTAGGTGAAATTGTTCAGCTGATGGAGGATGTGGATGGGAAGATAATAGTAACTTCAGACCACGGAAATGCTGAAATGTTAATTGATGAAGAAACAGGTGGAGTGGTTACAGCCCATACTACTAATCAAGTTCCCTTGGTTTTAGTGGGTTTAAGAAATAAGGAATTAAGAGAGGGAATACTGGCAGATATTGCACCAACACTATTAGAGCTACTGGGCTTAGAAGTACCAAGGGAAATGACTGGGAAATCCCTAATAGTGCATAATCAAGAATTAAGAAGATAGGAGTGATAGGTATGAGTATAATAACAGATGTATATGCAAGAGAAGTACTAGATTCAAGGGGTAATCCAACAATTGAGGTTGAGGTTTGGACTGAACTTGATGCCTTTGGAAGAGCAATAGTACCATCAGGTGCATCAACGGGAATTTATGAAGCCGTTGAATTAAGGGATATGGATAAGTCAAGATATCTTGGAAAAGGTGTAGTTAATGCTGTAGATAATGTAAATGACATAATTGCTGATGAGATTATCGGTATGGAAGTATTTGATCAGGTTTTAATAGATAAGGTTCTAATTGAGCTTGATGGAACTCACAACAAGGGTAAATTAGGTGCTAATGCTATTCTAGCAGTATCTATGGCTGTTGCAAGAGCTGCTGCCAATGAGCTAGGGATTCCCCTATATCAATACATTGGTGGAGTAAATGCTAAAACACTCCCAGTACCAATGATGAACATATTAAATGGTGGAGAACATGCGGATAATAATGTGGACATACAGGAATTCATGGTAATGCCTGTTGGAGCTAAGTCATTTAAAGAAGCGCTTAGAATGGGTACTGAAATATTCCATAACCTTAAGGCTGTATTAAAGGCGAAAGGTCTAAGCACATCAGTAGGTGATGAAGGTGGTTTTGCTCCCAACCTATCCAGTAATGAGGAAGCCCTTTCAACCATAGTGGAAGCTATTAAGAAAGCAGGCTATACTCCTGGAGAAGATATTGTATTAGCATTGGATGTTGCAGCATCTGGAATGTACAATGAAGAAGAAAAAACATATAATCTAAAAGGTGAAGGAAGAATATTATCCGTTGAAGAGATGGTCAAGTATTACGAAGATCTAGTAGAAAAGTATCCAATAATATCCATAGAAGATGGACTTGGAGAAGATGACTGGAATGGCTGGAAGTTATTGACCGATAAATTAGGACATAAAATCCAGATAGTTGGAGATGATTTGTTTGTTACAAATACTGAAAGACTTCAAAAAGGTATAGAAATGGGAGTGTCAAATTCCATCCTTATCAAGTTAAATCAGATTGGAACAATCACTGAAACCCTTGATGCGATTGAACTGGCAAAGGTGAATGGATATACTGCAGTTATATCACATAGATCAGGTGAAACTGAAGATTCAACTATTGCAGACCTTGCGGTTGCTACAAATGCAGGTCAGATAAAAACCGGTGCTCCTTCAAGAACTGATAGAGTTGCTAAGTACAACCAGTTGCTAAGAATTGAAGATGGTTTGGGAGAAATGTCCAAGTACAATGGATTAAAGACTTTCTATAACATCAAAGGTTAAAAGAATTGACAAAGCTATAGAATATATTGTAAAATATAAAACGCACTTGCAAATTAATTGCATTTGCGTTTTATATTTTTTTTTGTGGGTATAACTACAAAGATATTTTAAATCTAAAAAAAGAAAAGCTATTTTGTTGATAATAGGAAAGAGGGGATATATATGAACAGAAGGATATTATTAATCCTTATATTAATTATAGCACTAGGAATAAGTGGTTGTTCACCAGCAAAGGAGATAGTTGAGGAGCAGATTCAGGAACCAGAAGAGAATAAAGAACCAGAAGAAGTCCAACCCATTAAGCCGGTAATAAGTGTAGTTACTACACTATTTCCTCAATTTGATTTTGCTAGAAGTATAGGTGGGGAGTATATAGATGTAACATTGTTGTTACCACCTGGAATTGAAGCTCATTCATTTGAACCCACACCACAGGATATAGTAAAATTACTAAAGGCAGACTTACTCTTATACACTGGAGAACTAATGGAGCCTTGGATAATTAATATAATATTGAATTTAGAAAACGAAAATGTAATGGTGATTGATTTGAGTAAAAATATCCAGTTGATAGAAATGGAAGAAGATGACAATGATCATTCTCATACCCGCAGCCATGATGATGGGGAGTTGGATCCTCACTACTGGACGAATCCAAACATGGCAATAATTATGGTAGATACAATAGTGGAAGCTTTTGTTTCAATTGATCCCGATAATAGCAATGTATACTTTTCAAACGGAGAAATGCTTAAAAATGACTTAGTTACTTTAGATCAGGATATTAGAGAAGTTTTATCAAAAACTGAATCTGACACAATAATTTCGGGAGGTCATTTTGCATTTGGGTATTTTGCAAAGGAGTATAATCTTAAGCACTTATCTCCGTATAAGGGTTTTTCACCAAATGCTGAACCATCACCACAAAGCATAACAAGCTTAATTAATACTGTTAGAGAGAAAAAGGTAAATGCAATATTCTATGAAGAACTAATAGACCCCAAGGTTGGAAGGACCATAGTAGAAGAAACAGGAGTTGAGCTACTACTTCTTCATGGTGCCCATAATCTTTCGAAAGATGAAATAGAAAGTGGTATCACCTATATAGAGATAATGTATCAGAACTTAGAAAACTTAAAGTTGGGGTTGGGTTATAATGAGTAAAATTATTGAAGTCAAGAATCTAAATATTTTCTATGGACAGCAGCAAGTTCTTAAGGACATTACTTTCACCATTGAAGAAGGAGATTATATAGGTCTTGTTGGAGCTAATGGCTCTGGCAAGACAACATTGGTAAAAGCTATCCTTGGACTTGTACCATCAACATCAGGAACCATACAATACTATGGAATTGATAGGTATCAGCAAGGTGTGGGGTATCTCCCACAAGTAGCTGTTACAGGTAATACCCTTTTTCCTGCTGAAGTTCATGAAATAGTGGGAATTGGTTTAATGGGATCAAAGAAATTTCCAAAGAAGATAAACAAAGAGGATAACCATAGGATTGATGATATTTTAAGAAGACTCGATATTTATCACCTCAAGCATAAGAAGATAGGAGATTTATCTGGAGGACAGCAACAAAGGGTTCTTTTGGCCAGAGCCATGGTAAGCAAACCAAAACTTCTGATTCTTGATGAACCTACTTCTGCATTGGACCCAAAGGTAAGAACTGAATTCTTCAAGCTAATAAAGGATATTAATGAGAATGACAATACCAGTATCGTTCTTGTATCTCATGATTTAGGAAGTATAAAAAAGTGTTCCAAGAAGATAATGCTTCTGGATAGAGAACTAATGTATTTTGGTTCATCAGATGATTTCACCATCAATGTGAACTTCGTTGAGGGAATACATGATCACATGCATATGGAGGTAACTAATTAATGGATACCATAGAGATAATAAAAGAAGCGTTTGGATATAGTTTCATGCAACGAGCTATGATAGTGGGAACATTGATCGCCATAAGCAGTTCCTTATTGGGAGTATTTTTAGTTTTGAAAAAGTATTCAATGATTGGGGATGGACTGGCACATGTTAGCTTTGCAACAGTTGCCATTGCCCTTCTATTAGGAGCTTCCCCTATGTTAGTATCCATTCCAATTGTTGTTATTGCATCCATATTCATAATGGAGCTTAATGAAAGGGCTGGAATACATGGGGATGCAGCTATCGGTTTAGTATCATCATTTTCAGTTGCCCTAGGGGTTATGATATCCAGCATTGCAGGGGGATTTAATGTGGACTTATTCAGTTATCTTTTTGGTAGTATATTAGCAATAAAAGCTTCTGATATGTACCTATCCATAATTCTTGCAATTGTTGTTATTTCTCTTATAGTATTCTTTTATAATGACCTTTTTGCTGTAACCCACGATGAGTCATTTGCCAGGGTAATAGGAATAAAGACTAAGAGGATGAATTACCTAATAGCCACACTAACAGCCATAACTATAGTACTGGGAATCAGAGTGGTGGGAACCATGCTTATATCAAGCATGATAGTATTTCCAACTGTAACTGCTTTACAAATATCCAGAAGTTTTAAATCTACAATTATTATATCAGCCATCGTATCGGTATTAGCAGTTATCATTGGTGTTATTGGATCGTATATTTTCAACTTCCCTTCTGGTGCTAGTATAGTTATGATAAATGCAGTATTGTTTATCATATTCGTCAGCCTTAAGAAGATAGTTAGAATATAATTTAAGGAGAATAATTATGGATATTAATAAAGCTAAGGATGTATTTAGAAGAAGTGGAATTAAGTTTTCGCAGCAGAGACTGCAAATTTTTCTTCTTTTAAACAATAAGAATGAACCAATAAGTGCTGATGATATATATCTTGAGTTAATAAAGGGTGAAAGCAATAATATAAACATATCCACCGTATATAGGATACTGGGGCTATTTACTAAAAAGGGTCTGGTGTTAAAATCAAATTTGAACATAGATGGTAAGGCAACCTTTGAGATCAACCACAGGGACCATAGACATCACTTGATATGCATTCAATGTGGAAAGATTGTTCCCATAAGTGGATGTCCTTTAAAGGAGTATGAAAGATCATTAATCAAGAAGACTAATTATCTGATTCTGGAACACAACTTGGAAATAAGGGGGATTTGCCCTGAATGCCAGAAAATAAGAGAATCAAAAGACATTGGGATATAATTTGATTTAGCATTGCTTTTAAGTTACCCCTGTGTTAAAATGTTAATGTTATAGATATGGAATTAAATATATTTTTATGGATACAGGAGGTGTAGCATGACAACTTTGTTTTCAATTTTTATGCTTATTTCAAGCATCACATTAATTGGTAGTATCTTATTACAAGAGAGTAAACAAGAAGGCTTAGGAGCAATGGGTGGTAGCAGTATGGACTCAATGTTTGGCAAGAGCATTGGAACTAGTAAACAGGCAATGCTAAGAAAAGTGACTATTGTATCAGCAGTGGTTTTTATAATATCTGCTATTGCATTAGCAGCATAATAAAAGGGAGGAAGGGAAAATGAATTTTGCTTTAATCGCTGCTCCATTAGTGGGAGTAGTTGCTTTGTTATTCGCATTTTACAAAGCATCATCAATTGATAAAGTTAGCCCAGGAAATGACAGAATGAAAGAGATTTCAACTTACATTCAACAGGGAGCTATGGCATTCTTAACTAGACAGTATAAATCACTGGCTATTTTTATTGCAGTTTTGTTTGTAATTTTAGCATTTTTAATTAATCTTACTACTGCAATAACATTTATTTACGGTGCTCTATTCTCCATCATGGCAGGATTCTTTGGTATGAGAGTTGCAACGAAAGCCAATGTAAGAACTGCTAACGCAGCTATGGAAAGTGGTATGACAAAGGCATTAAATGTAGCATTCTCAGGTGGAACAGTAATGGGAATGAGTGTTGTTGGTTTAGGTTTATTTGGTATCGGAACTTCTTATATAATATTTAAAGATCCAGCAATTATAACCGGTTTCGGATTAGGAGCTTCATCAATCGCACTATTTGCAAGAGTTGGTGGAGGAATTTATACAAAAGCAGCAGATGTTGGAGCAGACTTAGTAGGTAAAGTTGAAGCAGGAATTCCTGAGGATGACCCAAGAAACCCAGCGGTTATTGCCGATAATGTTGGAGATAACGTAGGTGATGTTGCAGGGATGGGTGCTGACTTGTTCGAGTCATATGTTGGTGCTATAATTTCAGCAGTTACACTAGGTTTAATAGCTTTTGGTGATACTGGTGTTTACTTTGCATTTGCATTGGCAGCAGTAGGTATTCTAGCATCAATAGTTGGAGCATTCTTCGTTAGAGGAGATGGAGACCCACAAAAATCACTTGATAAGGGAACTTGGGTAAGTTCAGCTATAACCATGATAATCGGAGCTTTCTTAAGTATTAATATACTAGGATCATTCCAACCTTTTATAGCAATATTAGCAGGACTGGTTGTTGGACTTTCAATAGCTAAGGTTACTGAGATGTTTACTTCAGCAGATTACAAACCAGTAAGAAGAATTGCTAAAGAATCAGAAACTGGAGCATCTACTAATATCATTGGTGGACTTTCTGTAGGTATGATGTCTACAGCTATTCCAATAATCATTATAGCAGTTGGTATTCTTGTGGCATTCTATGCTTCAGGTGGAGCATTAGAGCCTGCAAAAGGACTTTATGGTATTGCTTTAGCAGCAGTAGGTATGCTTTCCACAGCAGGTATGACAATCGCTGTTGATGCATATGGTCCAATAGCTGATAATGCTGGTGGAATTGCAGAAATGTGTAAGTTGCCAAAGGAAGTAAGAAAAATAACTGATAAGTTAGATTCAGTTGGAAATACAACAGCAGCTATAGGAAAAGGATTTGCAATAGGGTCAGCTGCTTTAACAGCATTGGCACTGTTTGCATCATACACACAAGCAGTTAAGTTGACATCAATAGATGTAACTAAGCCTACAGTAATAGCAGGATTATTCATAGGTGGAATGCTTCCTTATCTATTTGCTGCATTAACAATGGATGCAGTAGGTAAAGCAGCTTTCAAGATGATTGAAGAAGTAAGAAGACAGTTTAGAGATATCCCAGGAATCATGGAAGGAACCACAACCCCTGAATATGCTACATGTGTTGATATTAGTACAAAAGCAGCTCTTAAGGAGATGATCATCCCTGGATTATTGGCTGTCGCAGTACCGGTATTAATAGGCTTATTATTAGGTGCTGAAGCACTTGGTGGATTATTGGCAGGAGCTTTAGTAACAGGTGTTTTAATGGCAATATTTATGTCAAATGCTGGTGGAGCATGGGATAATGCTAAGAAGTATATTGAAGAAGGAAACCACGGTGGAAAAGGTAGCGAGGCTCATAAGGCTGCAGTTACTGGTGATACTGTAGGAGATCCATTCAAGGATACTTCAGGACCATCACTGAACATTCTAATAAAACTTATGACTATAGTAGCATTAGTATTTTCTCAAGTATTCTTAAACTACGGCGGAATATTATTCTAGAAAAGTATTTAAAATCCCTCTCTAAGAGGGATTTTTTACGCTCTTTTTTTGCTGTATAAATTCTCTATAATATGATATAATTCATAGGGTATCATATTGTGAAAGTAAGGAAGGTTAAGGTTTTAGATGAAGATTTCCATTGAGAATATAGATATTAATTACATAGTTGAAGGTGAGGGAGATAATGTACTGATCCTACATGGATGGGGTGCAAATATAGAAACAATTATGCCAATTTTTAATATTCTAAAACAAACACACAGGGTTTATGCTATGGATCTTCCGGGATTTGGGAAGTCTCATGTGCCAGAAGAAGTTTTTGGATCTTTTCATTATGCTGACATTGTGAAGGAATTTATTGATAAGATGGAAATAGATAAATTATCCCTTATTGGGCATTCCTTTGGTGGGAAGATAGCTATAATTCTATCATCTAGATTCCCAGAATCGATAGATAAGGTCGTTTTAATAGATAGTGCAGGGCTTATCCCTAAAAGGACAATGAAGTATCACCTTAAGGTAAAGGGATTTAAGATTCTTAAAAAACTATATAAGACACTGATCTTCTGGGAAACTGATGAAAAGAAAATGGAAAAGCTTTATGGTAGATTTGGTTCAGATGACTATCAAAGTTCTTCAGGAATTATGAGAAAAATTCTAGTACGAGTTGTAAATGAGAACCTGAAGCCAATTTTAAAGGATATAAAAGCACCAACCTTAATAATCTGGGGAAGTAACGATGATGCCACTCCTCTATATCAGGGCAAGATAATGGAGAAGGAAATAAAGGATAGTGGGCTTGTTATTTTTCAAGGAGCAGGACATTATTCATATATAGACGATTATGGAAGGTTCAAATCAGTTATAGAATCATATTTCAATATTAATAGTAAATAAACGGAGGATATTATGGATTATCAAATGATATTAGTCGCTATGATTATTGGTGCGATTTTTCAGCATCTAAATGGCAAAAGAGCAAAAGAGTCTCTTCATATGGCTCAATTAGAGGGATATGACAAGGAACACTATGATAAGTGGTTAAAACTAAATAAAGAGAGGGCATATTCTGTTAAAAAGTCAAATCAACCGGTAAAGAAACCCCTTGTTATGACTGACAGGGCAAAGAGATTATATCTTTGCAACTATATTTTATCATGGGCTATTATTGTTGTTCCAACAATAATACTTGGTACAGTGGGAGGAAATCTAGTTGTAACAACTGTAATACTTGTTGTTGCAATGGCTGCTACTTTATATTTTCAGCCTATTATTATGAGCTTAGCTGTGGGTGTAATGTTTCCCATTGAAAAGAGAATTAATTATGGGTTTTACTCCAAGGCTCAGAATAAGATTAAATCAAGAGAAGACCTAACAGTTGTGGGTATCACTGGAAGCTTTGGTAAAACCAGTACTAAGTTCATCGTGGGAACAATTCTTTCAGAGAAGTTCAATGTATTGAATACACCTGAGTCATATAATACCCCTATGGGCTTATCAAAGGTTATAAATAATCAACTTAATGATGAACACCAGGTATTTGTGGCTGAAATGGGAGCCAAGGTAATAGGAGAAATTAGAGAACTTGCTGAACTTGCACAGCCTAAAATTGGTATACTGACTTCCATAGGACCAGTGCATATTGAGACATTCAAGAATATAGACAATATAATGAAGACTAAATATGAATTGATTGAAGAATTACCAACAGATGGAGTGGCAATATTCAATTATGATAATGAGTATATAAAGAAGTTAGCTGATAAGACCTTCAAGGAAAAAATGCTATATGGCTTGGAAAAAAACGAGAATCTAGATATGTATGCTGAAGATATAATCGTAAATGAATTAGGTTCAACATTCACATTAAAAGACAAAGATGGAAACAGCATAAAGTGTACAACGAAACTATTAGGAAAACATAATATATATAACCTGCTGGCTGGAGCATGTGCATCAAAAATCTTAGGACTTACCTTTGAGGAAATCAGTCGTGGGATTGCAAGGGTTGAACCTGTGGAACATAGACTTAATCTTATACACTCACCAAATGGAGTTATAATAATTGATGATGCATTTAACTCAAACCCCATTGGGACTAAAGCAGCTCTGGAAGTATTGGGTCAATTTAAGGAAGGCAGAAAGATTATCGTGACCCCTGGCATGATTGAGTTAGGAGATATGGAAGAATCAGCGAATAGAGAATTTGGAACTAATATTGGTAAAGTATGTGATTATGCTATACTAGTAGGTGAGAAGAGAACAAAACCAATATATGATGGTTTGATGGATGTCAACTTCAATAAGGACAATATATTTGTGGTTAATAATCTTGATGAAGCAACCAAACAGATAGGTTTAATTGCTAAGGCTAAGGATGTTGTATTATTTGAGAATGATCTACCTGATAACTACAGTGAGTAAGGGGGAATTACTTTGAAAAAAGTAGGGGTAATGTTTGGAGGAAGAAGTGTAGAACATGAGGTTTCAATTATAACTGCAATGCAGGTAATTGAGAATATGGATAGAAGCAAATATACACCAGTGGCAATATATATAGATAAGGATGGCAGATGGTTAACAGGAGATTCGCTACTTAATTT
The DNA here is from genome assembly GCA_030602225.1 of Bacillota bacterium. Taxonomy (GTDB): domain Bacteria; phylum Bacillota; class Clostridia; order Tissierellales; family Tissierellaceae; genus Gudongella. The sequence goes on from JAUWAD010000018.1 coordinate 19,709, forward strand.
TAACACATATAAGGAAGGTAACTTCAAGGATGCAAAGAGGATAGTCTTATCTCCAAATCACAATGACAATAATCTTTATCTACATCCTGATGAAATCGGTATGTTCGCAAAAAATAAGGTAGTGGATAAGATTGATATGGCCTTCTTAGCATTTCATGGAACAAATGGTGAAGATGGAACCATGCAAGGACTTATGGAACTTAATAATATACCATATGCAGGTGCAGGTGTTTTGGCATCTTCAGTTGGCATGGACAAGATCCTAATGAAGGATGTCTACAAGGCCAATGGAATTCCTGTGGTTAATTATCTTTGGTTCTATAGAAAGGCATGGAAGGAAGATAAGGATAATCTTATATCTAAGATAGAAAACCAACTTGGATACCCTGTATTTATAAAACCATCAAATCTTGGTTCAAGTATAGGAATAAGTAAAGCAAAAGATAGACAAGGACTAGATATGGCAATTGAAATTGCTGTTAGCTATGATAGAAAGATTATCGTTGAGAAGGCGGTTGAAAATCCAAGGGAGATAAACTGTGCTGTAATAGGATATGATAATATTGTTGAGACTTCCTTATGTGAAGAACCCCTTGGGTGGACTGATATACTTTCTTTTGAAGATAAATATGTGAAAAAGGGAAGTAAATCTGCGAAGTCATCTGAGTCAAAGAGATCTATACCAGCTGATATAACCGATGAGTTGAGGAATAATATTGAAGAACTTGCTAAAAAAGCCTTTACAACAATAGATGGTAGAGGTAATGCCAGAATTGATTTTTTAGTCAATGAAAGTGGAGACGTTTTTGTTAATGAGATAAATACTTTACCTGGTTCAGTAGCCTTCTATCTGTGGGAAGGTAGAGGTTATGATTTCAAAACCTTAATAAATAAGATGATGGATATTGCACTAATAACACATAAAGAGAAAAACGAAAATATGTATACTTTTGAGTCAAATTTACTAAATAGGACAATTTATGGCTCAAAGGGCGGTAAAATGTAGGATATTTTAAATATCTTACATTTTTTTTGCTAAAGTAGGGTACATATAAATTATGATTGGGAGGGGATCGTATGAAAATTAAGGATATGATTATAGAACTGATGGAACAGAAAAACTATAAACCCATACTAAGGGAAGAAATAGCAGTAAGACTTGGTTTAAAAAAGAATGACTTCAAGGACTTTTTCAATGTTCTAGAACAAATGGAAAAGGAAGGTGTTATATTTAGACTTAATAATGATAAGTATAATCTTTTAAATTCAGAATATATGGTTGTTGGAAGACTTGAAGGAAATGAAAGAGGTTTTGGATTTGTAATTTCAAAGGATAGACCTGGAGAAGATATTTTCATTCCTGCTGATAGTATGCTTGGGGCAATGCATGGAGATACGGTAATAGCAAACCTTATATCTAGAAAAAGTGCTGGAAAGAAGCAGGAGGGTGAAATTGTAAGAATCCTTGAAAGGGCAAATGAAACAGTAATTGGAACCTTTGAAGATAATGGTAGCTTTGGATTTGTTGTTCCTGATAACCATAAGATAGCATATGATATCTTCGTTCCAAAGGCTCAGACCATGAATGCAAAAGACAAGCAGAAGGTAGTTGTTAAGATAAAGAGATGGCCGGAATTCAGAAGAAATCCTGAAGGAGAAATAGTTGAGATATTAGGATTCCTATCTGAGAAGGGTACAGATATTCTTTCAATCATTAGACAGTTTAATCTTCCTGAGGAGTTTCCAGATGAGGTTAGAGCTGAGGCGTTGAATGTACCTGGGAGTATAAGTAGTGATGACATCTCCTTAAGACTTGATTTAAGGAATAGAACTACTTTTACCATCGATGGGGCTGATGCCAAGGATTTAGATGATGCAGTATCCATTGAGAAGCTTCAGAATGGAAACTACAAGCTTGGTGTTCACATAGCAGATGTATCTCATTATGTAAAGGCTGGTTCTCCCTTGGATAAGGAAGCTTTAAATAGAGGAAATTCAGTATATCTTCTTGATAGAGTAATACCCATGCTACCCCATGAACTAAGCAATGGCATCTGTTCACTTAATCCAAATGTGGATAGATTAACCATGAGTGTTATCATGGAAATAAACAAGGATGGAAAAGTGGTGAATAATGAAATCCATGAATCCATAATCAATAGTAAGGCAAGGCTTGTCTATGATGATGTTTCAGATCTTCTGGAGGGAACTAATCCAGAATCAGAGAAGAAGTTAGAATTAGTTAAGGATGATTTATTTTTAATGAAGGATCTCATGAGCATACTGAGAAAACATAGGGATAGAAGAGGAAGCATAGACTTTGATTTTCCAGAGAGCTATATTGAAGTAGATAAGAAAGGTGACCCTATAGATGTTAGAAAAACAGAAAGAAGAATAGCAAATAGACTTATTGAGGAGTTTATGTTAATAACCAATGAGACTGTAGCAGAAAGATTTTTCTGGGCTGAGGTACCATTTTTATATAGAATACATGAAGAACCCAACCCTGAAAAAGTTGCTGACTTTATAAAATTCATTCATAGATTTGGGTATTCCATCAAGGGAAAGGAACTTCATTCAAAGGATTTCCAACTATTAACTGAGGAGATCAAAGGCAAGAAGGAAGAACCTGTTATATCAACTTTACTACTAAGGACAATGCAAAAGGCGGTATACAGTGCTGAAGCAGGCATACACTTCGGTCTGGCTGCACAGTATTATTCACACTTCACATCTCCAATAAGAAGATATCCTGATTTAGAGATTCACAGAATTATTAAGGATCATCTTCATGGGAGATTAACTGATAAGAAGATAAATCTACTAGAAAAGATTCTTCCTGAAATTGCAGATCATACATCAATGACAGAGAGAAGAGCTGAAGAGGCAGAGCGTGAAGTGGATGATCTTAAAAAAGCTCAATACATGGTCAAGCATATTGGCGATGAGTTTGATGGTCTTGTATCTTCAGTAACCAACTTTGGGCTATTCGTTCAACTGGAAAATTCAATTGAGGGTCTGGTTCATTTCAACACCATGGTAGATGACTATTACTATTTTGATGAAGATAATTATATGATAGTTGGAGAGAGGACCAAGAAAATGTATGGTCTTGGTGATGAGATTAGAATAAAGGTAATTGGGGCAGATGTTGGAAAGAAGAACATTGATTTTGCAATAGTTAATGAGGATGTTGACAGCAAATCCTAAATTTGTTACACTAAACTACGATATTAGAAAAAGGAATTGATCATTATGAAGACAAAGGGGATTAAAGTTTTAGCTACCAATAGAAAAGCCAGGCATGAGTTCTTTATTGAAGATTCCTATGAAGCTGGGATTGTCCTTACAGGTACTGAAGTTAAATCCATAAGACAGGGAAAAGTTAATATAAAGGAATCCTATGCTGTAATTGTAAATGGTGAAGTATTCATTCAAGGTATGCATATAAGCCCATATGAGCAAGGGAATATTTATAATGTGGATCCTTTAAGGGTTAGAAAACTTCTTCTTCATAGAAGAGAGATAAGAAAATTAATAGGTGAAACCAAGCAAAAAGGTTTCACCTTGGTACCTCTTTCTATATACTTAAAGGATGGAAGGGTAAAAGTAGAAATTGCATTGGCAAAGGGTAAGAAATTGTATGATAAAAGAGATACTATAGCCAAAAAGGATGCTGAAAGAAGGATGAAGCAGCACTCCAGTGAGAAGTATCAATAGGGACGCATCTTGACAAAAATGCGAACATATGTTACAATTTATACGAATAACAAGGGGGCGAATTTGGTTTCGACGGGGATACGGAATCAGGAGTAGCGAGTCGTTGTCGCCAAGCAACGTTAAAAGTGGCAACAAAAATTAAACGCAAACAAAAATTACGCATTAGCAGCTTAATATAGCTGCTCGATTTAACCGGGAAGCCCACGACCTGGATTAAATCGTCATCTTAGTGGGGAACCGAGTCTAGCAAAGCTTTGAGTTAGAAACGGAATCTATGAAGCTACTAAAGCCTATATCTGGTTAGTAAGAGATAGGTAGAGGGAATGTTAAATTACTAACTGCACTCGGAGAAGCTCTTGTGGAAGGATTTTCGGACGTGAGTTCGACTCTCACCGCCTCCACCAAATACTAATATAAATTATGATACAAAGAAATTCCTAGGACTCGTTGAGTTTTTGTATTTTTTAATGAAAGAATATGCCAATAATTAAGAGATCTAATAACGCTATATTGTTTCAAGTATGAGTTGCTAAAATTTTCGGATTGCTTTACAAATCCGAACTATAGAAGAATGAATAAGTATATTAGGAGGTTAATATGTTTAAGGTAGGAATCATTACATCTAGCGATAAAGGTGCAACTGGTGAAAGAGAAGATGTTTCAGGAGCAATTATAAAGGAAATGGTCCAAGAGAAGGGATATAAGGTCATAAGACAGGTAATTCTACCTGATGAAAAGGATCTTCTCGCGGAGGAAATGAAGAACATGGCTGATAACCTTGCGGTTGATTTAATTCTCACAACTGGAGGGACGGGATTCAGCAAACGTGATGTAACCCCTGAGGCAACCATTCAAGTCTGTGATAGGATGGCACCAGGAATAACCGATGCCATAAGATACTTCAGCCTAAAAATTACACCCCGTGCAATGCTTTCAAGGGCAGTTGCAGGAATAAGAAACGACAGCCTAATAATAAATTTACCTGGTAGCCCCAAGGCTGTTAAGGAATCATTGGAATTCTGCTTGGATAGCGTCCATCATGGTCTGGAAATACTCACTGGCAGGGATTCAGAGTGCGCAAGAAAAGAGGACTAGTTATGAAAAGTTTAAACTGCTTTGGCAAGTGCACCTCCTTTTATAATATCCTTAATTGATCAAAAGCAAGAAAATTAACAGAGTTATAGCAATACACCCTGGTAATGTGTTATAATTAAAGAGATTTGAACATGAGTTTTTTTAATGACACATGAAGAATTAAAATTAATATTTATAAGAGTTTTCCGAGCATTGAGTTCTAAAGCAAATGCCATGAAACAATGCCGATGGGTAAAGGAGAAATCCCCACACCTCCCGTTTGGAAAGGAAGATGTTTATTAAGCAACCTTTCTTTGGGTTGCTTTTTTGTCTTATAAGAATAAAGGAGCTTGATGTTTATGAAAAAATGTCTTACATATTTTTTTCTCCTTTTGCTCACACTATCATTGGTAACTGGTTGCAGCATTATTCTTGGGGAAAAAGCTGAACATAGCTCAATAATTCTTGCTACCACAACAAGTACTCAGGACTCAGGGCTATTGGATTTTCTATTGCCTATCTGTACAGAAGACACTGGAATTGAAGTAAAGACCATTGCAGTAGGTACGGGTAAAGCTCTTCAAATGGGACGAGACGGAGAAGTTGATGTACTTTTTGTGCATGACAAGCCGGATGAGCTTAAGTTTGTAGAGGAAGGGCATGGTACCGTTAGGCATGAGGTTATGTACAATGATTTTGTTCTTGTAGGGCCAAATACAAAGCCAAAAATTGAATATGGAAATGACATTGCAGAGGCACTACAACATATAAATGATCAGAATCTTATATTCATCTCTAGAGGAGATGAATCGGGAACCCACAAAAAGGAACTAACAATTTGGTCTGAAGCGGGAATAAACCCTGCAGGAGACTGGTACAATGAGGCTGGTGTTGGGATGGGTGACGTTTTAAAGATAGCTGATGAAATGCAAGGCTATACTCTTACAGATAGAGCAACATACCTGGCTTTGAAGGATGAAATCGATCTTCAGGTCTTGGTAGAAGGAGATAAGAGCCTTTTCAACTATTACGGCGTCATACCTGTAAACCCTGAGAAGGGAGAAATAATCAACGCAGATGGTGCTAATAAATTTATAGAGTGGTTGATATCTGATAAGGCTCAGCAGCTAATATCAGAATTTGGAATTGAAGAATATGGGGAGCCACTATTTATACCGAATTACAGCAAATAATATAGGTTGAAATGAAAGGAGGCAGTGATAATGGATTATATCATGCAGGGTTTTATGGAATCTTTCCGACTACTATTAAAATTTGATCCTGAGATTTATGATGTAATTTGGCTATCATTGTTGGTATCCACAAGCGCAACACTCGTTGCCGCACT
>JAUWAD010000075.1 GCA_030602225.1 Bacillota bacterium
ACCACAACTGTAGCTTCTGAACTTGGATATCTTAAATTCAAGGAAGGAACAATTATTGACATCAAGGATATGAACAAATACAGAAAAGACGAAATAGTTATAGCAATGACTGGTTCCCAAGGTGAGCCCATGAGTGCATTGACTAGAATAGCATCCAATGAACACAGACAGATTGAACTTTATAATGATGATCTTGTTATACTTTCCGCATCTCCAATTCCTGGAAATGAAAAGGCGGTATCAAAAATTATCAACAAATTAATAGAAAAAGGAACCAATGTGGTTTATGAATCCTGGTCTGATATTCATGTTTCAGGACACGCTAACCAGGAAGAACTTAAGCTTATGCACAGCCTTGCAAAACCTAAGTACTTCATTCCTGTTCATGGTGAAATCAAGCATCTAAAGATGCATGCTGAGCTTAGCAGGGAGATGGGTACACCTGAAGAGAATATCTTCATCCTGGAAAACGGTCAGACTCTGGAATTCACTAAGGAAGATGCATCCTTAGGAATGATGGTCCCATCAGGACAGATCCTTGTGGATGGTCTAGGTGTTGGTGATGTGGGTAATATTGTTCTTAGGGACAGAAAGCATCTATCTGAGGATGGACTTATTGTTGTTGTTGTCACAATGAACAAGGAAACTGGTCTTGTGGCTGCTGGTCCTGATATAGTATCTAGAGGTTTCGTATATGTGAGGGAATCAGAAGACTTAATGGTTGAAGCTAAGAAGATTGTAAAGGAAACCTTAAGTAATTGCGAGGATAGAAAAATCACTGACTGGTCAACTATAAAATCAAGCATCAGGGATGATCTAAGATCCTTCCTGTATAGCACAATAAAGAGAAATCCAATGATTCTTCCAATAATCATGGAAGTGTAAGGGAGATAATTAAATGACAACTAGACTTTTAATGTATCTGGGGGTTATAATCCTTGGTGCAATAATTGGGGCAAAGGGAAGATTAAGTGAAAAACTGACAAAGAGACTGGGCAGCATCCAAACTGCCTGTCTTCTTTTGTTACTTACAATAATGGGTATAAAGATTGGTATGGATGAGGGAGTAATATCCTCCTTCCTAAGTATTGGCTACAAGGCAGTGATAATAAGTATATTCACCATAGGAATGAGTATTCTTTCTGTTATGCTCCTTAAGCCATATGTAAAGGGGAGGAATAGATAATGACATTAAAAATTCTCCTATCCGTTGTATTTGGAGTCCTTCTTGGACTATTCATTTTACCAATGGAAGTACTTAACTATTCTGATCTACTTATTGATATTGGACTTATGCTGTTATTATTCTTTGTGGGTATTGAAATAGGAATGAACAGATCTGTATTCTATAAGATAAAGGCAATGGGATTTAGGATTCTTCTCATTCCCTTTGGTGTTATTTTCGGATCCATCCTTGGATCAATAATTGCTGGAATAATTCTAAAGATGCCCATGAATGAAGCTGGTGCTGTTGGAGCTGGTCTTGGCTGGTATACCCTATCATCCATTCTTATGAGCACTTACTCCAATGAACTATCAGCCCTGGGATTTCTTGCCAATGTGGTAAGGGAGATCCTGGCCTTTATAATAATACCTCTTGTTGCCAAGAAACTGGGCTTCTTTGAAGCCATTGCTCCTGCGGGAGCTACAGCCATGGATACTGGACTTCCAGTTATATCAAGGGCAACTGATTCTGAAACTGCAATCATAGCTTTTATTACCGGTGTAATATGCACTTTTTCCGTACCAGTACTGGTACCACTTATATTAAATTTTTAAAGAAAGGATGATCATATGAATATTAGATACCTAACCAAGGCAAGCTTAATAGCTGCAATCTATCTGGTTTTAATACTTATACAGGCTCTTCCATTTCCAGTGGCTAATCTGACCTTTGGTCCCATTCAACTTAGACTGGCAGAAGGACTTACACTACTTCCATTTGTTGAGCCTGCTGCCATACCTGGACTTTTCATTGGAGTATTGCTGGCTAACTTTGTATTAGCTCCATATTCTGGATTTGGACTTGTGGATATTATCGGAGGATCCCTTGTGACCCTTGCTGCTGCTTACCTTACATCTAAGGCTAAGAACAAATACATGGCCATGGTTCCACCAATTGTACTAAATGGACTTATTGTTTCCATCTGGGTTTCATACTTTACAAGAATCCCATACATCTACACGGTTCTTGGAATTTCCGCTGGAGAAGCAGTATCAGTGGTAATCTTTGGTAGCATTATACTTTATGTATACGAAAAGGCATCAAAATACAGAGAATGGTAAGAGTGATTTAAATGGCAAGCATAAACGAGGAATATATAACCCAATATATAAGGGAGCTTACTCCAAGGAGAAGTGAGTTGTTATCTCAGCTTGAGGAGTATGCAAACAGGGAAAATGTCCCTATAGTTGAGCCTGAAGTTGCTCAACTAATTAAAACCCTTGTAACCATTAATAAGCCAAGGCGTGTTCTTGAAGTTGGAACTGCCATTGGCTATTCTGCCATACTTATGGGTGAATCCATGAAGGGGGATTGGCATATCACAACCCTAGAAAGGGATCAGAAGATGATCGACCTTGCCCTTTATAACATTTTGAAGGCAGGATTTTCAGATAAGATAAAGGTAATTGAAGGAGATGCCAGGGAAACTTTTCCCCATCTATCTTCAAATTACGACTTCATCTTCATTGATGCAGCCAAGGGACACTATCTGGAATTTTTCAACTACGCTGCAAATCTTCTAAACCCTGGGGGAATCATACTATCTGATAATGTTCTCTACAAGGGAATGGTTGCCACTGACAAGCTGGTGGTAAGAAGAAAGAGAACAATCGTAAATAGACTTAGGGAATACCTAAATCATATAAACTCCATTGAAGGCTTTACATCTGCTGTAATACCCATTGGTGATGGAGTGGCAATAACCTATAAGGATTAAGCTTAAAACTAGGAGGACTTTATGAAAAAAATCGAACTACTGGCACCTGCAGGTGATTTGGAAAAACTGAAAATGGCAATTATCTATGGTGCTGATGCAGTATACCTGGGTGGAGAGGCTTTCGGACTGAGAAAGGCTTCAAAAAACTTTGGAATAGAGGAAATACAAGAGGGTGTCAACTTCGCCCATGAAAGAGGAAAAAAGGTCTATGTGACTTTGAATATAGTTCCCCATGACGATGATATGGTTGGTCTTGAGGAATATGTAACTGATCTTGAAAGAATTGGTGTGGATGCTGTAATAGTATCTGATCCTGGAATGTACACTGTAATAAGAAATACCATACCAAATATGGAAATTCACATAAGCACCCAGGCCAGTGTTACAAACTACCAAACAATAATGTTCTGGTATAACCTGGGAGCAAGAAGAATTGTTCTTGCCAGAGAACTATCCTTTGAGGAGATAAAGAACATCACTTCAAAGCTACCAGAGGATCTTGATATCGAGGCCTTCGTCCATGGTGCCATGTGCATGAGCTACTCTGGAAGATGTCTAATATCAAACTACATGACTGGTAGGGATGCAAATAGGGGAGACTGTGCCCAACCCTGCAGATACAAGTACTATGTGGTGGAGGAAAAAAGACCTGGAGAGTACTTCCCAGTGGAGGAACACGATGAGGGGACATTTCTTTTCAACTCCAAGGACCTTTGCATGATTCAGCATCTGCCTGAAGTAATTGACTCTGGAATAATAAGTCTAAAGATTGAAGGTAGGGTAAAGAGCTCCTACTATGTAGCAACTGTTATAAGATCCTACAGAATGGCCATAGATGAGTATATGAAGGATCCAGAAAACTACAAATATAACAAGGACTGGTTAAAGGAAATTAAGAAGGTAAGTCATAGAGACTTTACCACCGGATTCTACTTTGGTCAACCAAAGGATGATGCTCAGGTTTATACTGATTCCTCTTACATCAGAGGCTATGACTTCGTTGGAATGATTCTTGATTATGACCCTGAAACTAAAATCGCTACCATAGAACAGAGAAACAGAATATTCGTTGGGGAAGAAGTGGAAGTATTTGGTCCTGGTAAGGACTACTTCACCCAGAAGATTGAGAACATGTGGGATAAGGCTGACAATGAAATTGAAGTTGCTCCCCATGCCCAGCAGATACTAAAGATAAAGATGGATTACCCTGTGGAGAAGTATGACCTTATAAGAAAGGGAAGGGAGGATTAACTTATGAATAGCCCGATTATTATTGGTATAGCCGGTGGTACCGGTTCTGGTAAATCCACTGTAACAAGGGAAATATTCAATACCATAACTGACAAGAATGTGGCTGTAATTGAACAGGACTCATATTACAGGGATCAGACAAACATTCCCTTTGATGAAAGAGTAAAGACAAACTACGATCATCCCTTTGCCTTTGACAATACCCTGCTGGTGGAGCATTTGAAGATGCTGGCAATGGGTGAATCCATTGAAAAACCCATTTATGATTTTGAAAATCACAACAGGAAGAAGGAAACCATTCTCGTTGAACCAAGGGATATAATAATAATTGAAGGTATTCTGATCCTCTATGATGAGGAGTTAAGGGACCTTATGGATATAAAGATCTTTGTTGATACTGATGCGGATGTAAGGGTTATAAGAAGAATCTTAAGGGACATCAAGGATAGAGGGAGAACCTTGGATTCTGTAATACTTCAGTATATGTCCACCGTAAGACCTGCCCACCTTCAGTTTGTTGAACCTACAAAGAGATATGCTGATATTGTAATCCCTGAAGGGGGATATAACAAAGTTGCCATTGATATTATCGTTGCAAAGATCAATGATATATTGAGTAAGAAGAGATAGGATAGAACTTAGAATTGAGATAGCAGTTATTAAAACAATGAAACTTTAAATTAGTTAGTAAAACCATGAAACTGTAAATTATTTAATAATATTATGAAGAAAAGTTAATAATTAAGTGGTATATTAAAACACTATTGGATATCTATAAATTAGACATTTAAATAGTGTTTTAATTAGCTCTAAAATGAACATAATCCCATTACACATATTTAAAATGACATTATCATAAATGACATATCGCTTTCTGAAATCAGAAACAGTATTGCAAAAACATGACAATTATATCTAATAATTTCGTAAAATTGGAATATAACTGGGGTAAAACTGAAATAAAATGTTGAAATTTTACGCTTTACATTGTAGAATAGAATAAAAGTAGTATTTTTTTAAATCTTTAAAATATTTAATCATATCCGTTAATTTACTATAAAGAGAAGATGGTGAAAACATATGCAAAAATCAACCCTGAAAATTGGTGAGCTTTTACTTTATGCAGGTAAAATAACTTCTGAACAGCTTAACATAGGCCTTGAAGCTCAGGGTGATTCAAATAGAAAACTGGGAGAAGTCCTGGTAGAACTAGGTTATGTAACTCAGGATGATATTGTTGAGGTTTTAGAGTTTCAACTTGGTTTTCCAAGGGTAGATTTAAATAAATACGATGTAAATCAGTCAGTGGCAAATATACTACCTGAATCCATTGTTAGAAAGTATAAGCTAATACCAATAGATAAGAAGGATGGTAAGCTAATTGTTGCCATGGTAGATCCTCTTAATTTCTTCGCTGTGGATGATATAAAGCTCTATACCAAGATGGAACTGGAATCAGTTCTTGCTACTGCTGAGGATATTACAAAGCTTATTGAAAAATACTATACCGGATCATCTGCCAGAAAGGTACTGGCAGAATTTAAAGACAATGAAGATTATATCGATGACTTTGATGAAGTGGAGCAGGCTGAGGTTGCCTCTGCACCCATAGTTAGACTAATTAATTCACTGTTTGAGCAGGCAACAAGAACCAAGGCATCAGATATTCATATCGAACCATATGTGGATGAAATTAGAGTAAGATTTCGTATTGATGGGGACCTAAGGGAAATAATGAGTCTTCCCAAGTCAAATCTTTCTGCCGTTGTAACAAGAATAAAAATCATCGGAAAGATGAACATAGCTGAGAAGAGAATACCCCAGGATGGTCGTATTGAAATGAAGATAAACGATAGGGAAATAGATATGCGTATATCTTCACTACCTACCGTATATGGTGAGAAGATTGTAATTCGTCTTCTTGATAAGACAAGCTTCAACTTTACCAAGAGTGGTCTTGGACTAAGCAAGAAGAATATGGATTTCTTTGATGATATACTAAAATCACCATATGGAATGCTTCTTGTAACTGGACCAACTGGTAGTGGTAAGACAACAACATTGTATACTGTCCTTAGGGAATTGAATAAGATAGAAAAAAACATAATAACTGTAGAGGATCCTGTGGAGTATAGACTTTCAGGAATCAATCAGGTTCAGGTAAATGTAAAGACTGGTCTTACCTTTGCCTCTGGTCTTAGATCCATTCTAAGACAAGACCCTGATATTATAATGGTTGGAGAGATCCGTGATGGTGAAACAGCTCAGATTGCAGTTAGAGCTGCTATCACAGGCCACCTGGTATTATCCACTCTTCATACCAATGATTCTCCATCAACAATAGCAAGACTTATAGACATGGGAGTTGAACCATATATCGTATCATCTGCTGTTGTGGGAATTGTATCCCAAAGACTTGTAAAGAAGCTGTGTGAAAAGTGCAAGACCCCATATGAAGCAACCTATGATGAGTTGAAGATGCTTAATAGAGACCCACACGAAACACTTGTTCTGCATAAGCCAGTGGGATGTAATGCATGTAATGCAGGTTATGCAGGAAGAGCTGCAGTACATGAAATAATGCCAGTAAACGAAGAAATTCGTAAACTGATAGATTCCGGAGCCACCACTGATAAGATCCGTGACAAGGCACTGGAGCAGGGAATGAGTACACTGTTTGACTCAGCTTTTGCACTGGCTGAACAAGGTAAAACAAGCTTTGAAGAGGTAATGAGAGTTGGATTTACTCTAGGATAGGAGGGATGCCAATGTATATTGACGAAATTGTTTCTGAAGGTGTCAGGCGTATAGCTTCTGACATCCACTTGACTGTAGGTATACCACCTACCTTTCGTATTAACGGAGATCTGGTACCCTATGGTGACCAAAAGCTCAGTATGGAGGATACCGAGGACTTAGTACGACAGACTCTTGATGATTCTCATTTTCAGACTTTGATTGAAAAAGGTGAGGTTGACCTTTCTTATTCCAGTCCTGGTATGGGAAGATTCAGAGTAAATGCTTTTCTTCAAAGAGGTAGCTATGGAATGGCTCTAAGGATTATTCCACTGGAAATACCAACCATGCAGCAACTGGGACTTCCGCCAGTATTGGGGGATTTAACCAGACTGCCAAGGGGATTGATACTTGTTACAGGACCTACTGGTAGTGGTAAGTCAACTACCCTTGCCACAATGATCGATATGATCAACAAGGATAGAAAGTGCCATATACTGACACTGGAAGATCCACTGGAGTATCTGCATAAGCACAACAGATCTATAGTTAACCAAAGAGAAATCGGTTCAGACTCGAAATCCTTTGCAGCTGCCTTAAGGGGAGCCTTAAGACAGGACCCTGATGTTATTCTTGTAGGTGAGATGAGAGACCTTGATACAATTTCAATTGCAATAACTGCAGCTGAAACTGGTCACCTTGTTCTTTCCACCCTTCACACACTGGGATCTGCAAAGACAATTGATAGGGTTATAGACGTATTTCCACCTTATCAACAGCAACAGGTTAGAGTACAGCTTTCATCAGTAATTCAAGCAGTAATTTCTCAGCAGCTTTTACCTAAGGCTGATGGAAAGGGAAGGGTTGCAGCCCATGAAATAATGATTGCAACACCTGCCATAAGAAACCTAATCCGTGAAGATAAGATTCACCAAATTGACACTGTTATTCAGACTGGATCAAAGTACAGAATGCAGACAATGGATTCATCCTTAATCGACCTATACAACAGAGGATTGATCAAGAAGGAAGTAGCTATAACTCAAGCTATTAACCAAGAAGATATTAAAAAATATATAGTGTAGGTGATGCCTATGAAATACAAATATCGTGCAATAGCTAAAAATGGAAAAACCATAGAAGGAGTTTTTGAAGCTACCAATGAGAATGAAGTTATTGCCATGATTAAGGGCAACAACTACCTACCCCTTCAGGTTGAAAGAGATGTGGGTGCTGAAGCAGGAATTGAATTATTTGCACCTAAGGTTAAAAAGAAGGACTTAGCCATATTCTGTAGACAGTTCTATACAATGCTGGATGCTGGTCTTGGAATAGTAAAGTGTCTTGATATCATGGTAGTTCAGACTGAGAACAAGACACTTCAGAGAGCAGTTTCTGAAGTTACAGAAGATGTACAAAAGGGATTGACTTTATCTGAGGCAATGAAAAAGCATTCCATAATATTCCCAACAATCTTGGTTAATATGATTGAAGCTGGAGAAGTTTCTGGTAACCTGGACTCAATTATGGAGAGAATGGCAGTCCATTTTGAAAAGGAAAATAAGCTGGATAAGAAGATCAAAGGATCAATGATCTATCCAGCAGCCTTAGTAGTTGTTACTGTAGCAGTGGTAATATTCATGCTGGTGTTCATCCTTCCAACATTTACAGGAATGTTTACAGGAAGCGGAGTTCCATTACCATGGCCAACACAATTCCTATTAAATCTAAGTGATTCAATCAAGACTTATTGGTACATTTATGCAGGTGCAATTGGGTTATTAATCTTTGGGATATCAGCTTATAAAAGAACTGAAGAAGGTAGAAGATTCTTTGACAAGATGAAGTTAAGAATACCAATAGTGAAAGTAACTACAAGTAAGATTATTACTTCAAGGTTTACAAGAACGCTATCAACACTAATGGATTCCGGGATACCACTTATCAAATCAATGGAGGTTGTATCTAAGGTAGTAAATAATCTGCCTGTTCAGGATGAAATTAATGAAAGTATAGAACAGATTAGAAAAGGAATACCACTATCTAGATCAATCAAGGATATTGATGTATTCCCACCTATGGTTGATTCAATGATAAAGATTGGCGAGGAGTCTGGAGCACTTGATGATATTCTGTACAAAACAGCTGATTTCTATGATGAAGAAGTAGAAGCAGCTCTTCATAAGATGACAACTCTTATAGAACCAATATTAATAGTTGGAATGGCTGTTGTTATAGGGTTTATTGTAATAGCTATGTATTTACCAATGTTTGATATGATGCAAACAATTTAACATATGGCTTTAATTAAACTTAATATACATTTTAAAGCGTAGGAAGGAAATATATTAAAAACACAAGGAGGAATTAAAATGATTCAATGGATTAACAGAAAGAGAAACAAAAAAGGGTTCACCCTTATTGAACTGATTGTAGTAGTAGCAATATTAGGTATTTTAGCTGCTATAGCGGTGCCTAGATTACTAAGCTCCAGGGATGCAGCAGCGGTAAGTGCTGATGCAGCTAGTCTAAGAACTGTTGAATCAGCAGTTTCAATTGCAATCGCTGAAGGTGCGTTATCAATTAATACTGCTGGCAATGGTTTCCTTGATGAAGATGGTAATGCGGTTACAGATGTATGGACTATATTAGCACCCGATTATATTAAGGAAAATCCTACTGGTCAATCGACAACCTATAAAGACATGGAAGTATCTGTTACTGTAACTTCAGGAGCACCAGTAGTTGCTTGGACTACAGTAACACCATAACTATAAGACCAGTAGGGACGGGTTGATTGTTAACAATTGAGAACAGTTCTAAAAATTATAATAGTGTAAAAGATAGGTTTGCTGTCTTAGCACTTAGCCTAACAAATTAAATTAAAACCAACAAGGAGGCTTAGGATCATTCGATTCTGAGCCTTTGGTGTTATTGTGAGGCTTTGGTTATTTGGGGTTGTGGTATACTTGAAATAATGTAAGAGGTAGCAATCAGGCATGGAGGTGTGTAAATGTCCATAGTTAAACTCTTAAGAGAAAAAGGTGACAAGTATTTCAATATAGAAAAATATCCGCTAGAGGATTTATCTTCATCACACACGATTCTATTCTTGATTGATCAGATGGAATTTATCTCTGACTACTTCAAAGAGCATAGATTACAGAGTCTTAGTAACGAGGATAAGTATTACGACTATTTATTCCTTCAATTCATTGAGAAATTTGAAACCGATACGG
>JAUWAD010000092.1 GCA_030602225.1 Bacillota bacterium
TTTCCTTATAAGGAAGTGTATGAAAAATGTTTATGTTGAGTTTTGAAAAGAATGTCCTTAATATTTCAGGTCTAATGTTGCTTCAATAAGGGGCTTATTAAGCGCTTTCAAAATCAAGTGCTATAAGAGTATTAGAAATGAGTTTGTTGAAAGGGGGTGCATGAAATGTTAAAATGTAGAAGCAACTACTTGAATTCTTCGTAGGTTCATCGGAAATATCGATGTTTAATGGTTTTCGTAAAGCGACGTAGAATTTAGGTATCAGTGAAGGAGGCTTCAAAATGAAAGGTTTTGCAATGAAGAGAATCGGTGAAGTTGGTTGGGTTGAGAAAGATGCTCCAAAATGCGGGCCCTTGGATGCCATTTGCCGTCCAATTGCATTGGCTCCTTGCACATCTGATATACACACTGTATATGAAGGTGCACTTGGGGAGAGGGAAGACATGATACTTGGGCACGAAGCTGTTGGAGAGATAGTTGAAGTTGGTGAGTTGGTCAATGACTTTAAAGTTGGTGATAAGGTCTTAGTACCGGCAATCACTCCTGATTGGGGGGCGCTGGAATCCCAAAGAGGATTTGCCATGCACTCAGGGGGAATGCTTTCAGGATGGAAATTCTCAAATTTCAAAGATGGAGTTTTTGGAGAACTATTCCACGTTAACGAAGCAGATGCAAACCTGGCCCTATTGCCAGAAGGTATGGACCCAGCAACGGGAACAATGCTTAGTGATATGGTTCCAACAGGTTTTCATGGTGCAGAGATGGCTGAAGTAACTTATGGAGAAGATGTATTGGTAGTTGGAATTGGTCCTGTGGGATTGATGGCGGTTGCAGGATCTGCTTTGAAGGGGGCAGCTAGAATATTAGCTGTGGGCACAAGACCTAACTGCATTGAAGTTGCAAAAGAGTACGGTGCCACAGACATAATCAGCTACAAGGAAGGTCCAATAGAAGAGCAGGTTATGTCACTTACAAGGGGTAAGGGTGTTGACAAGGTTATTCTTGCAGGAGGAGGCTTGGAAACATTCAAAACCGGTGTAAAAGTCATAAAACCTGGAGGTATAATCTCAAACATAAATTACCTGGGTAGTGGTGAGAATATTGAAATACCAAGAGTTGAATGGGGAGTTGGTATGGGCCACATTAAAATAGTGGGTGGATTGATGCCAGCAGGTAGAATGAGAACTGAAAGACTAGCTAACTTGATCATGGCTGGCCGTTTGGATCCATCAAAACTGCTTACCCACAGATTTGAGGGCATGGAGAGTTTGGATAAAGCCTTAGATCTTATGCATAGGAAGCCAGCTGACTTGATCAAGCCAGTTATTACTATCAAGTATTAAACAAGCGGGGACGGTTCTTTTTGTTTAAAACAAAAAGAACCGTCCCCGACGTTTTGGGTATTTTCATTTACTTCATATCTTCAATTGAATTGTTGGCCACGACCATTCCAAAACCTACTGCTCCCTGTATTCCAAAATAATTAATAACGATGTTATTGATGAAATAGAAAGTCATGTAGACGAAAATGATAGGAACAGCAGGAAGCTATACTCTAGAAAGATCTGTAAAGAAATTGATAGAATGAATAATATAATTAAAGAAAAGTTGAGTATAGTAAGAAAATTTGAAAATAAAATTTAGACTGTTGTATTATTCTATATTAGCCATATATTATATTAGGTATATGCCTAGTAACTGCCCATATTTCATACTGAGATGTGGGCAGTTACTATTAAAAGGATTGTATTGAATAAAGTTCTTAAACAACAAAAGTTTCAGGATTTTATTGTGTACAATTTGCTTTCAGATTGTGCTAGAATTTTTTCACAATTAAAATAAATGCAGGTTTTGGGTATACCATTTGTAAGAAGTCTAGCATTGGCATTAATTGTCCTTATAGTAGGTCTTTTTGTTATCAGAAGAATAACTCAGATGTTTTCAAAGCAAATTGACAGATCAAAATTGGATTCAACTTTAAAGCCATTTTTAGTATCATTGGCAAATGCAATACTAAAAATTCTATTAGTTCTATCTGTAATTAGTATTTTGGGCATCGATACAACGTCCTTTGTTGCAGTATTGGCTGCTGCTGGTTTTGCTATTGGGCTTGCATTTCAAGGATCATTATCAAATTTTGCTGGAGGAATATTACTACTGATATTTAGACCATTCAAGGTGGGAGACTTTGTTGAAGCTGGAGGGTTCAGTGGATCAGTTGAAGCGATTAACATACTAACCACCACACTAACTACACCTGATAACAAGGTGGTGTATGTTCCAAATGGAACATTATCCAACACATCAATTGTAAACTATTCAGTGAAGGAAACACGAAGGGTGGATTGGAAGTTTGGTGTAGGATATGATGATGATCAGGATAAGGTAAAGGAAATTCTTAGGGATATTGTATTGAGCCATCCATTAGTGCTTAAGGAACCTGATCCATTTGTCAGGATGTCTGAACATGGTGATAGTGCTGTTGTCTTCACAGTAAGAGCATGGGTTAATTCTGGAGACTTTTTCACCGTTATGTTTGATGTGATTGAAGAAGTTAAGAGAAGATTTGATAAGGAAAATATATCCATACCATATCCTCAAATGGATATCCATATGGAAAAATAATTTTTTATACCTCCATGGAGTATGAGTATTTTCCAAGGAGGTATTATATATTCCGCCACCGTTACACTGAGATAGAATATATTATAATAATAGGAAGTATGAATTTTAAATATTACTTTAGGAGAGAATAGATGCTGCCAGATAGAAGTACAATTGATAAGACAATAGATGCTTTAAGGAACAATGGATTTGGTGTATTCCTTGCAAATGACGAAGTGGAAGCAGAGCGGATTTTCTGGGAATCGGTATTTAAGGCAATAAAACCTAAATCCGTATCTTATGGGGATTCATTAACATTAAGAGGACTAAATATTCTAAATGAGATGAAAGGTTTGGACTTGGATTATATTGATACCTTTGATGAAGAATTAAGTTGGAGAGAACAGATTAATAACAGAAAAAAAGCTCTAAGTACGGATTTGTTTCTAACTGGAACCAATGCCATCACTACAAAAGGCCAATTGATCAATCTGGATATGGTAGGGAATCGTATTGGTGGGATAGTTTTTGGTCCAAGAAAAATAGTGATTTTCGTTGGAACAAATAAGATAGTAAAAGGATTGGATGAAGGAATGGATAGGATAAGAAAGATATCCGCTCCACAAAATGCCATCAATCATCCTGATCTTAAAACACCTTGTCAGAAAACAGGAATATGTATAGACTGTAAAAGCAATGACAGGATATGCAATAGTTGGCTTATCACTGAGAAGTCCTATCCAAAGAAAAGGATTATAATTATCCTTATAAATAAGGAACTGGGACTTTAATAATCGTTCATATAAGGGAGGTGTTGGCTTTATTCCAACACCTCCATAGTAATTTTTGGTTATCTTACTATACAAACAGAGCCTTTACTTCAACAAACTCATCAAGACCGAACTTTCCACCTTCTCTTCCAAAGCCAGAATGCTTGAATCCTCCAAATGGAGCTCGATGAAGCTGATTCCCATTATTCATCACAAGGGTACCAGTTCTTAATCTCTTAGCCACTTCATAGGCTTCTTCCCACTGTCCAAATACTCCACCGGATAATCCATATACGGAATCATTGGCCATTTGGATGGCGTCTTCCACAGTATCATATGGGATAACACATAGAACAGGTCCGAATATTTCGTTCTGAGCGATTTCCATCTTGTTGTCCACATCAGTGAATACCGTTGGACCAATGTAATAGCCATAGGACTCCTTAGGAACCTCACCAATCAATAGTTTAGCACCTTCTTGAACTCCTCGTTCAATATAGTACTTAACCTTCTCAAATTGCTTTCTATTGGCTACAGGACCTATGATCACTTCAGGGTCCTTTGGATCTCCAAACTTATACTCCTTGGTCATTTCAATAATAAGGTTTTCAATTTCTTCCTTTTCTTCCCTGGGAACAAACAACCTGCTATAAGCACTACAGGACTGACCAGTATTTAGATAAACCTTATCCAATGTCTTTT
This sequence comes from Bacillota bacterium, assembly GCA_030602225.1. GTDB lineage: Bacteria > Bacillota > Clostridia > Tissierellales > Tissierellaceae > Gudongella. The sequence goes on from JAUWAD010000092.1 coordinate 4,077, forward strand.
TCAAGGCAACCTTGTAGTCAGCACTTTTTAGTACTATGGCTGGTGATTTGCCACCTAATTCTAGGGATAGTCTTTTGAAATCATCAATGGCAAGTCTTGCCACATCAAGTCCTCCATTTGTTGAACCAGTGAAGGTTATCAAATTTACATCCCTATGGGTTGCCAATACATTTCCCACTTCCGAGCCTCTACCTGATACAAGATTAAATACTCCCTTTGGAAAACCAGCTTCATGAATAGCTTCTGCCAAGAGAAAAGCAACCAATGGTGTCTTTTGACTTGGTTTTAGAACCATCACATTTCCTCCAAGAACAGAAGGGGATAATTTCTTCATAATCTGACCTAGGGGGTAGTTCCATGGCGTAATAGCTCCAACAATTCCTATGGGTTCCCTTCTTACAAGATACTCATCAAACTTTTCTTCAAAGGGATAATTATCAACCATATCAAGATAATCCCTTACATCCTTAATATATGGAAGGACATGCATGGATTTTGCAAACTTCACACCACAGCCCAATTCCTTTGATATGGTATCTGCCATTTGATCAACTCTTTTTTCCAGTTGAGGGATTAGATTAATCAGTAGCTGCTTTCTTTCATCCACTGCGGAAAATTGCCATGTTTTAAAGGCTTCCTTGGCTGCTGCAACAGCCATATTAACATCATCTTCTCCTCCTGCAGGTACATAACCTAAAATGCTTTTATCTGCAGGATTCTCAACCTGGATCTTCTCTTTTGAAATGGGTTCAATCCATTCTCCACCTATATATAGCTTTTCATAATTCATCTACAAAACCTCCTTAATTCATATATACCACTAATGGGTATATTCTTAACCTATTTTTCACCGGATTGTTACCATTATGTTACTTGTACTAATAATCACTTTGGTAGTATTGGATTATAGGGAGGGATTTTAATGATAAGTATAAACAAAAAAGTTTTAATTGCAATATCAGTAGTATTATTACTAACTACCCCAATGGCAGCATTGGCAGAAAGGACTAATGGATTCACACTTGAGGAGGAAGCAGTTATAATACCAATTTCAGCACCTATTAATATTGATGAGGAAAAGGCATTTCAATATATTAATTTTAGAGGTGTAATAGAGGAAGTTGATAATAGTGAAAATTTCAGAGTGCTTGTAAGAAGAGATGTTACTGAAGGTCTTGATGTTCTTTGGGCATATGTTAATGAAGATGTTCTTTTATTAAATGATGGTACTAGGAATCTTATGGATAAGGAAGATCTTGTAGTAGGTATGGAGGTTTCAGTAATATATCATAAGGATACTGTAATGGCACTTAGCTATCCTCCACTATTGGGACCAGATGTTATGATAGTCCATGACGAGGAATCTGATGGATTTATCCATGTTGAAAGATTTGATGAAGAACTTGTAAGCTATGACAATTTCCTTAAACTTAATCTTGGAGAAGAAACAATAATTCTTGATGAAAATGGTGATGAGTATAAAGGAGATTTAGCGGATAGAGATCTTGTTGTATTTTACACCTTTAGCACCAAGAGCATTCCAGCTCAGACAACGCCAGAAAAGATAATAGTTCTTGATGAAAAAATGGATCATCCACTATACACAGTTGAATTATCCAAAGATATGATACTAGAGGAAAGTAATGTAACTCTCATTCCTTTAAGACATGTGGCTGAAGCATTGGGATATGAAGTAACCTGGAATAATGAGGAGAGAAGTGTTGAACTGGTAAATGGCCCTCACTGGAGTTATTTAAAGATTGGTGAAAATAACTACAACTTTGCACGAATGATAGTAAAGCTGGAGATGGAACCTATAATATTAAGCAGCAGGACATTCGTACCCCTATCCTTTGTAGAAAAGGTATTGCAGGCACAGGTGCAGATACTGGAGAATGAAACCATAACAATATATAAATAATAACAGGGAGCACCAATTTGGTGCTCCCTAAATAAATACTTTTATAATTAGACTTTCAGTCAATTACCTTTTATTTCTCTTAAACTTTAGAGTCATACCAGCAGCAATTGAGAATAAGCCATATAGGAATAATGGAGAACCTGGACCAGTTCTTGGTAATGTTGCAAGTGGTATTGGCTCTTCTTCCATAACTTCAACTATTTCTTCTATTTCTTCATCTATTACTTCCTCTTCCTCAATAACAGGAGGTGCTTCTGGGATCTCTTCTTCAATTATCTCAACTATTTCTTCAACCTCTTCAACTGGTGGAGGTGGTATAAAGATTATTGGAGGTGGATCAATTATTACTGGTGGATAAACCCTGGTATTTGTTACAGTTACTAGGAATATATCATCTGTTTCATTTTCCTCTGAAATTTCAATATTTCCATTATTAGTTATTGATGTTTGATATAGGCTGGATAGTACCTCTCTTACTTGATATTGTCCTTCATTTAATCCATTAAATTCAACAATACCTTCTGAATTGGTAGCAAGAGGACCTCTAATTCTAACTCCATCTTCCCAAAGTTCCATTTGGAATCCAGATAATGATGGATTAGAGTTTTGAGAGTCACTAACGGCCTTTTGAACTCTTATGGTTCCAGTCCAAGAACCTCCACCATCAGTTTTCCAAGTGTTAGTAACATTGATTTCAAATACATCATCATTATTATTTTCTTCAGTTACTTCTACAATACCTCCATTTTCATAAGTTACTGTCCATTTGGAAGCATCATCGCCAAGAATTTCTTTAACTTCATATGTTCCAGGAGCTAAATTCGAGAACTTAACTTTGCCAAATTCATCAGTGGATAATGGACCTGCTATTTTTTCACCATCTTGCCATAGCTCCATCATGAATCCAGCTAATGGAGATGTTTCAACTTCAGCTAACTGAATTTCTTCATCATCTGGTAGTTCAACTTCAGGCATGTTCTTAAGTTCCTTTATTACCCTAATTGTACCCTTCCAGATCTTTTCATTATTTACATTCACAGTAACCTGACTTGGATTCTGGTTTTCAACAAGGGTAACCATTCCATCATCATCAATTGTTACCTTCCAAAGGGATGATTCTTCTCCAAGATTTTCCTTTATAACATATGATCCTGGGGATAGGCCACTGAAAACAACTTCGCCATATTCATCTGTGAGTTCACTTTCAATAAGTTCATTACCTTGCCATAATTCCATTTCGAAGCCACTTAAATCAGGTGTATCACCCATCCAATCATCCACAGATTTAACAACCTTGATACTTCCTGTCCATGGCATAATAATGGAACCAAATTCAAATGAATAATGTGATATACCAGCAGGTTTACCACTGGCATTATTAGGTGCCACCAAACCTGTGCCTGATGTACCACCTGCATAGACAATGTATCCATTACCTCCCTTAACGGAAACTAAAGCTACAGTCATATTATTGGTTTCATAACTTAACGAATCACCTGTTATAGTGAATTTAAC
>JAUWAD010000133.1 GCA_030602225.1 Bacillota bacterium
ATAACCTTAATATCATGTACCACAAACTCATCATCGAAAGTAACGGAAACAATCGCCTTCATCTTGCCTTCCTCAGTAACCTTTCTTACCCTTACGTCTGTAATCTTCATAGTCTCACCACCTTCCTTGACGTGACACTTACATTTAATATATTTATTCTACATTTTTTTGAAAATTCCTTCTTTTTTTTCAAAAAAACAGCCAAATTTAAAATTTTTTTAATTTTTTCTGATATTTGTCCTTTATTATTTTTTTTGATATGATATAATCATTCAATGATGCCAACTAATGATTATTTGATGTTGGATTTTTTATGTATATTATCCGTTCAGGAGGAAAATAATGTTTGAATTTAATTTAAATAGTAAGTCATATAATAATGTTCACTTTATAGGTATAGGTGGGATCAGCATGAGTGGTCTTGCTGAAATACTAATCAGCAAGGGTTATAAAGTTAGTGGTACTGATTCAAGCGAAAGTAAAATCGTGGATCACCTGAAAAACATAGGTGCTAGAATTTTCATAGGACATGGAGTAGAGAATGTTCAAGGTGCTGATTTAGTAATTTACACTGATGCCATTGCCAATGACAATATTGAACTGGTGGCTGCCAGAGGACTTGATGTACCTGTAGTTGACAGAGCTTCCTTCTTAGGTGCAATTATGAAGAACTACACCCATTCCATAGCGGTTTCAGGAACCCACGGTAAAACAACTACAACCAGTATGCTGGCAACCATTATTAATCATTCAAGTTTAAATCCAACTATTCTATTAGGAGGAGAATTGGATGATATTGGTGGAAATGTAAAGTTGGGTTCAGATGAGTATCTACTTACTGAGGCTTGTGAGTATAAGGCGAATATTCTTAAGTATTTCCCAAGTATAGCAGTTGTCCTAAATGTTGATGAAGATCATTTGGACTTTTTCAAAAGCATCGACCATATAACTGACACGTTCTTGGAATATATTAATAATTTGGAAGAGGAAGATACTTTAATTGCCAACATAGATGATCCTCAGGTAAAGAAACTTACTCAGCACTCAAAATCCAAAGTGATAACTATTGGACTAGATAATCAGGCTGATTTTGTAGCTAATAATATTGATTTTGATTTAGCTGGATATCCATCCTTTGATTTATTTGTACATGGTGTTTTTGAGAGAAGGATTAAGCTTTCTGTAATGGGGATACATAATGTATACAATTCTTTAGCAGCTATTGCAGCATCTTATTGCATTAATGTAGATAAAGAGTTGATTATGGATAGAATTTCAAGCTATACTGGTGTTCACAGAAGACTTGAACTTAAGGGATATATCGGCAATGTTAGAATAATTGATGATTACGCCCATCACCCAACAGAAATCAGGGCATCCTTATCAGCAGTTAGAAATTCAACCAAGGAGAAGATATTCTGTATCTTCCAACCCCACACATATACGAGAACCAAGGCTTTATTAGATAGCTTCTCGGAAGCTTTTAACGATGCAGATAAAATCATTATTGCTGATATTTATGCAGCAAGGGAGTTGGATAATGGAGAAGTTCATTCCAAGGATCTTTCAGATCTTATAAGAAAAAGAGGAAATGACTCACTTTACTTAGGCTCATTTCAGGAGATTGAGGATTTTATCATGAGAGAAGCGACTAATCATGATACAGTAATTACAATGGGTGCAGGGAATATTTATCAGATAGGACATGACTTGCTCCATAGATATGAAACTGAGTGCAAGAAGATAATTTAATAATAAAAAAGCAAACCCCATGGGTAGAGTCATTCTATTCATGGGGTTTTTTATACCTATATAAAATTTGTCATATTAAGTCCTAAATACAATAGATAGAATGTAAACAATAGCAATCCTTCTCTTCTTCTAATCATCGAACCTTTGTTAAGGGTTACATATCTGAATATCAACAATACAATACCCATTATTGGGAAGTGAAGCCTATAGAACATTTCTGGAACAATCAATCCACCTGTCGTCACCGCAGCGGATGCACCAATTACAAAAAGTATATTTAATATATCTGCACCAATTACATTACCCACTGCCAGATCTCCATGGCCTTTAAGCACTGCTTTCACGCTGGTTGTCAATTCAGGTAAGCTGGTTCCAAATGCTACAAGTGTAGCTGCTATTATACTTTGAGGTATTCCAATCCTAATTGCTGTAACCTCTACTGCAGGTATTAACACTTTGGATGACACTATCACAACTGCCATTCCCATTATTAGCTTAATTATACTGCTAACTCTTATCTTTTCTGTTTTTTCTTCACTATCTTCTTGAATCTGGCTACTCTGCTTAAAGGACCAGAACATATAAATCCCCAATATAGCCATAAAGAAGAACCCTGTGCCTTGGGTCACTCTTCCTATTCCATTTTTATATAATATGGGCATTGAAAGAAGTATTAGCATAATAGCTGAAATAATCTTCAACCAGCCTTGAACCTTTATGCTTTCTAAATCCAGCTTTATGGGCTTTAACATTGCAGATATTCCAATAATAAGACTGGTATTTACAATAACAGATCCCACCGCATTTCCCAATGCCAAGTCAGGATTTCCATTTACTGCTGCCATGGTTGATACCGATAACTCTGGAAGTGTTGTTCCCAGAGAAACAATAGTTGCCCCAATTATTGCCTTTGGAATTCTTAATGTTGTTGCCAGGCTCACTGCTTCATCTACTAATGTGTCCGCTCCTTTGCTAAGTGTAAATAGTGATCCCACTATTACCAATAACACAACTATCGTTGGTAAAGAGCCAATAAATTCTGCAATAAATAATTCCATCATCATTCTCCTTTATAG